>JAKSDM010001564.1 GCA_022360135.1 Pseudanabaenales cyanobacterium
ACTTGCTGATCATCCGGAATATGGCGGATGCCGGTCCTGGATTGACTTGTTAGAGTCAATTTCCATTGATGGGGCGGTTCCCGTTTTGAATGACGCTGACTATGCTTTACAAATAGATACGATTCAGAAAATATTAGAAGGATAACAGCAAGACTTTGAGGGCGGGAATCATATCGATATTCAGTTGCTGTATAAGGGGGTTTGAAAATGGAGACGCCAAAATCTCCAGAATCTTCGGCAACGCCATCCACTAGCCCTAGTTGAATCGCTTCAGCCTCATTATGACCGTATCTTAGACCACTGTTTTTTCATCCGCTCAATTCTTGCGAGCAAACTTTCATTCGACAGGCGTGAATTGAGGCGCTCCACCAAGAGGGGAAAGGCAAAGGGTGAAGGGCGTTTAGTTTCTTTCCAGATAATTGAGAGTTGGCTCAGTTGTTGGAGTGTCTTCGATAGCCGATGAATTTCGAGTTGATCTTGGAGAACTTCATTTTCTGCCTGCTTCAACAGCAGATTGTCTGGCTCGTATTTTGAAAACACTTCGTAGATTAGCGAAGAACTGATCTGGAGCTGACTCGGTGTTTTACGGGCAGAAGGATAGCCCTTGAATACTAAGCCCGAGACCTGGGCAATGCCGCGAAACTTTCGCTGGGTTAATTCAGAGATGTTGATACTGGCTTTAATATCTTCATAAAGGGTATTCAGATCGAAGAAATTTTCAGAAAACAGGTCTTTGAAGGGATAGCCTTTTGGGGCCAGAATTTCAAAGCCGTAATCGTTGATAGAAATGGTGAAAGTTGCTTTTTGCCGATTGGCGAAGCGATATCCCCACAGAAATCCTAAGCCTTCATGTACAAACCGCCCGGCAAAGGGAAAAACATACAGATGTTGTCCCTCACGGGTCTTGCAAGTTTCGATCAAGAATTCATTGGCGGCGGGAATATGGGAAAGCTGGTTCTGGGTCAATATGATTGGAAGAATGCACTTTAATTCTTGATTCAGGTCCGAATATTTTCTCAGGTAATCAATTTCCTTCCTTAAGTGAGTACTGAGGGAATCAGAAATGGCCAGATGTCCGCCTCCCCAGGAAGGGGTCACCGTTGATTTCTTACTCGTTCCTTTTACATAGACAACCATATGCTTCATCATGAAGAACTCCAGTTGTCTGCCCGCGAAAAAGAATACATCTCCCTGCTTTAGACGTGATACAAAATTTTCCTCAACTGTCCCGATTTTCTTTCGATTCGTATATTGGATATAAACCACCTGATTCGAAGTGATCGTGCCAATGCCCATACGATGCATCTTGGCGATCTGTAGGTCTGATACCTTGTAGACGCCCTGATCTGACGTAATCTTTTTATATCGAGGATAGGCATTGAGACATTTGCCGCCCTTTTCAATAAAGTTCAAGATCCAGCTAAATTCCTCGTCGGCCAGCTTGGCGTAGGCAACCGTTTTTCTGATGTCTAGCAATGTATCTTCAGGGTTAAATCCATCTCCACAGGCCAAATTTACCAGGTGCTGAATCAGCACATCGTAGGGTTTGCTCAGGGCCTGTCTTGTCTCTACATCGCCTGTTTTCAAACCGTTGCGGAAGGCTGAGATTTCCAAAAGTTCGAGGGCGTTCGTGGGCAGAAACAAAATCTCTGAGGTCCCTTCAGGAATATGGGCCGATCGCCCCGCCCGTTGCAATAACCGGGCCAAATTCTTCGCACTGCCAATTTGCACTACCCGCTCCACTGGCTGAAAGTCAACCCCCAAATCCAACGACGAGGTACAAACCACCCATTTGATGGCTCTGGTTTTGACCCCTGCTTCGATCGCTTCACGTTCTTTAACATCAATAGAGCCGTGGTGGAGCGCAATCCGATCGTGCGCCTCCGGCAAGGCGAACAGCAACGCCTGATACCACCGTTCCGACTGCGATCGTGTGTTGGTAAAAATCAATGTCGAGGTCTCAATATCTAACGCTTCTACCAACGCCTCAAACAGCCGCAACCCCAGATGTCCCCCCCAGGGGAAACTATCCACCGACTCCGGCAAGATGCTTTTGATCACCGTCTCCCGCTTCAAATTCGACTGAAT
>JAKSDM010001364.1 GCA_022360135.1 Pseudanabaenales cyanobacterium
GATCAGCACTTGGGCTCCGTTGGTCAGCTGTAAGCGGTCAGCTTCGATTGTTAAATCCGCCCCTTGGCCTGTAGCGGGCGGAGAAGACAAGACCGGGACGATGCCAGCAAAAAAACCACTGAACGCAGTTTCAGTTCCTCCGTCAGCAGTCACGGTGTCGGCCTGGATATTTACAGATCCTGAACTCCCCGACCCAGCCATGCTAAGGCCAATTTGCGCTCCCCCGGTGAGTTCTAAGCGGTTTGTTTCAACGCTCACCAAGCTGCTGCCGTCGCCGTTAGCGCCCTGAGCAATTTCCACATAGGCGCTGGTCGGTATCGGGGTGAAGGGAGCGGCTGGGATCAAGGATGACATCCCAGAAAACTGAATGAGCTCTGAAGCCTGAAGGATAATTTCTCCGCCGCCATTGACTTGGGTCGTAGCGAGTAAGGCTGAACCATCGCTTAGGGTCACCTGCCGCCCTTGTACCTGAATAGCGCCTGCATCATTTCCACTGACGTCTAATGAAGCCGCCCGGGATAACTGGATATCCTGAAAGTTTTGAATGTTGCTGTAGTCCAGACTCCACCCTGAACTGATGGAATTGAGTGTGACTAAATCGGCTTCGCCGACGCTACCGAGTTCAATCCGACCTGATTCAGCGGTTAAGTTCGCTCCTTCCAGAACAACTTCACCCCCTACTAGCGCGAGGGTTTGCCCAGCCTGAACTGCTAGTCCAGTAGGTCTGCCCGTTTGATTTACAGTGAAGTCCGGGTTGAGGAATAGGCCATTGCCACTTCCCTCTACGCGAATATTGCCTGGGTTAGCTCCAAACTGTAAACCGACTGGGACGTTAATGGACAAAGTTGGGGTAGGGTCTGCAACGGTAAACTCAGCGCCGTCAGAAAAGGTCAGACTCTCAGCTGTGCTGCCCATGAAAGAGCCGCCAATATTGAGCGTCGCGCTGGAGCCAAATACGATGCCATTGGGGTTAATCAAGAATAGGTTAGCGGAACCAATGTCACTGGTGGTTCCATTGACCAGGCTGCTGATGGCGCCGTCAATATTTGAGGCGGATTCCCCGGTTACCCGCGTAACAATATTCTCGATTGCGGCGTCATGGTTGAAGACGGCTTCGCCACCAGTGGGAACGGAAAATTCTTGAAAGCTGTGGAACAGATTGGTTCCCTGGGTCGTTCCATTGTTGATATTGCAGGTACTGGCGCAACTTTGTTCAGCAGCGGGAACGGTAGTGCCGAGTCCATTGGGAACAACATCAGCGGTGGCCGGTAGGGCGATCGCTAGCCCGCTTAACGCTGCGCTACTGGCAACTCCGATGAATTGTCCAAAGCGGGCCATAATCGATGTGTAGTTTTCCTTGCAAGCCTGACTCATGCTGATCAAATTGAAAAAGCTTCGGTAAAATGGGCAACTCTCTTAAACTAAATTTGCCCTGTTCATCGGCGTATCGAACATCGCTGGCAAGCCCAAACTGCTAATACTGAATTGCTGGACGTCAATACAACCAGACCTAAGTCTGGATAAATACCGTTGCAACAAACGACAACTCTCTGTTAACTTTAGTTAAATTATGTTAATTTAATAACGACTGGGGCCTCTGAGGTCATTACTTCAGACAGTTTCCCAGTCTTACTAATGGGTTTTGCCATATTCAGAAGAATTTACGGATATGAAGCTAGATCAATTATTGAGTCCCCAACAGGAATACCAGGGATAGGAGACAAAACAAGCATGAAGAGCATTGTTATCACAGGGAGTTCTCGTGGAATTGGGTATGGTCTAGCTGAGGCTTTTCTGCAAAGGGACTGTCAGGTAACTATCGCCGGACGCTCGCTAGTCAGTACTAGTAAAGCATTGGCGATACTTAAGGCAAAGTATCGCCATAATAGAGTGTATGGCTATCCCTGTGATGTTTCTGTTCCTGAGCAAGTACAAACCCTTTGGGATGAAGCGGCGCAGAAATTTGGCAAGGTTGATATTTGGATTAACAATGCTGGCGTTAATCACCCAATGAAATCACTGTGGGAACTTCCGGCTGAGACAGTGCAGAGTGTAATTGAAACCAATTTATTAGGGCTTACCTTTTGTTCCCAGGTGGCTATCAAAGGGATGCTCGCCCAAGGCCACGGACACATCTATAATATGGAAGGACATGGTTCTGATGGTCAGACGCTGAACGGCATGACGGGTTATGGTGCCAGCAAATCCGCAGTCCGCTATCTGACAAGGGCCCTGGTTAAGGAAACCCAAGGCACAGCGGTCAAAGTCAGCACCCTTTCCCCAGGCATTGTGATTACTAATCTGGTTGATGATCAGTTTAGAGAAGATCCTGAGGCCCTAGAGCGAATTAAAGGCGCCTTCAATATATTTGGCGATCATGTCGAGACGGTAACTCCTTGGTTGGCGGACCGTATTCTGAAAAATGAAAAATCAGGCGCCTTGATCGCTTGGTTTACCCCACACAAGGCCATTTGGCGATTTATAACCAGCGCTCTAAATAAACGGGACCTTTTTGCCTTAAAGAATTCAGCGGATACCTACGTCGGCAAATTTAGTTCAGCCGATGCGGGATCCTGAAAATCTGACGGCGGACGCTCTATATTAATCGCCCCGCCCCCTAAGTCCTGAGTACTTTCAGTAAGATCTTGGAATTCTTCATTGAGGTCAGGGGTGGGGGCTAGAAACCAAGAAAAGCTTTCATCATTGTCAAAGCGAATCGATGCTTCTGTCTCACGATGAGATGTCCCTCCCTCATCATTGTCCACCACCCCTGAATAGTGCTTCACTAAATCAGCCTGATTGAGGTAAGGATTCTCGTAACCAGTTGATTGTAAGAATCCTTGCCTTAGTACCTTGAAGGTAGTTGCGGCTTCACTGATACGCGATATGATTCCGCTTCGCAACTTTTTGATTAGGGGCTTTTTCCACCATGAAAATCTGTGAGCGAACAAGATTTGGGCGATTCTTGGCAAGTTGCAAGGTTTTTTCTAGCATCTCATCCATTGCGTCAGGCGTTAAGTTAATTTTGTACTTATCATGGACGACGTCATAAAGATAGTCATCGATTGCATTCTGCATGTCTTGCTGGACATGATCATTGTCGGTCCAGTCGCGAATTGCCCGTTGCTGAATCAAGTCGAGGATCGCCTGAGCGGCTGTAGCTGTTATCTGCTTAGCTTGTTGGGCGTCGTCTAGATGAGCCGCAATGAATGGTTTTAGGAGTTCATAGAAGGCGATCGCATCTTCATTCCCACTAATCAGAGATAGCGCGTCATCACTGTGACGGTTAACCACAGAGACGCCAATACCCTGAGGCGGTTTAAAGTGTTCTGACTCAGAGTTCCGCTTGGCATAGAAGGTCGAGTCTTCTTCCATCCGCCTTGAAAAGGCTCGCTGGCTGGC
>JAKSDM010001077.1 GCA_022360135.1 Pseudanabaenales cyanobacterium
CAGCTGATCGCCTTCTGCAAAGTTCAGCGTCAGCCCTTTTTCTCGCTGCTCTCGCACCCAGTTGAGGTAATAGGGCAGTCCCTTGGTGACCTGGTAAATGTTCCGAATTTGAGATTCATCCGTGACGCCGATTCGTGTCAGGTAGTCTCTAGTCTGTTCCCGCGTAAAGCGGTTAAATGTGCGCTCATACAAGCAATTTGTGTCCTGGTGCAATGTACGCCAACCTTCCCCGCGCCGAATGTTTTGCCGCCCCGCAATGACTAGCCGCACCGGATGCGACATCAGGCAAGTATTCCCAAGCAATGTACGACACAGCCAAGCATCCAACACTGTGGGCACTTTTTCATAGGCGTCTAACACCAGCACCACTGGCTGCTGCTGGGCCTGTTGCTTCAGCCCGTCCGCAAACGCCTTCGTCAGCTCTGTCAGCGGTTTTAGCATCAGATTTTGCAGCGCGGCGTTTTGCTTTGTGGCTCGGTGCTGCTGCAAAAAACCCACCACATCATTCTTGAGGGACCGACCTGCAATGAATGCCTCTGGACTCCGCTCAACCACCTGCTTCGCAAATTTCTCCTGCCTCTCCGACAAAAACACCTGACCAAAGACATCTACTCCCAACCGCAGCAGCGTTTTTACATGCTTTATCTGGTCATCGTCCACTGCGCCAAGCCTACTTGGAGGCTGTGTTTCGAGCGTAAGAATCGTATCTGAATAGAGGTTGTAACGTTCCCAGAAAGGATCGCGGTTCCAGGAGTCGTAAGGCGCGATTTGCTCATAGAGCTTCGCCATCAGCGGAATGGGTCCCTCAATATTTTCCGTGCGGCCAAAGATCACCTTAGCCATAGCGGCATTATTTTGATGGGCCTCTCGCAGCTTATGGGTTAAGGTTGTCTTCCCCACACCGCCAATACCCCAGATGTGGAATACCATCTGGCTTTCAGCAGGGTTCTCCAAAGCATTCGCGAAGGCGGCAAGAAAATCTTTAGCTTCCGAACGCGTGATATAGTAGGTGTCCCGAGTGGTAGACATAGGCTAGCAGAGGACTCTGCTACAATCTTAGTATCAAATGTCAACTACTTCAGGAGCCCTGAAATTATACTCAACAAGTTTTCGACCTGTTCAGCTGGCGTCTTCATACCCATAAGCGGCTCCCGCCGACAGCGTGATTGAGGTAATCAGCCGCCCGCTTCCAGCCAGCAGGCATTGATCCGGGGCAAGTACGAATCCATTCCAGTCATCCGACTTACCGCTGATTACCAGAGCAGAGAGCGTACAGCCGCCTGAAGCAGCACAGATGCGGTAGAATTTCCCAGCCACAGGCGCAGTCCCCGTAATGGGTCTTGGACCGTCGCCGCCTTGCTCTCGATACCTTGCAAGATCGCTTGACAATGCCTGAAAGCTCATCGATTTATCCTCACCTTATTGCCGCTAAAATAGGCGCTCATCCGTTTAATCTCAGCCTTTTCGCCTTCCCAGAACAGGGTGTCTAGAAGCAGGTTGCGATATCGCCTCATCTCGTAGGCATACCCCTTGGTTGCGCCATCCTCGAAGTATTCAATTCCAGCCCCGATCCTCAGTATTTTGATGCCCTGGTCACTCGCGCCGTTATTCAAGGAGGTTTGAGCGGCTTCGTATTTGGCGACGTAATCCTCAATCAGGTTGACGCCATCCTGGCCATTGTAGGTTTCAAGCCTGTCCAGGGCGCGCTGAACCCACTCGACCCAGTTGGGCGCGGTCATGGGCAATCCCAGCGCACCCATGACCTGAGTGCGGGTGAGTTTAACGTTCTTCCAGGGCACAGATTAACCCTCCCACGCCTTTATCTGCTCCAGATCGCAGCGGTAGGGCGATTCAAAGATGGCCGCTGGCAGAGCATCTAAACTGGGGTAGCCGTCCTCGCCCCGCTGACTGAATATGACCTTAGCCGCCCCCTTCCCGACGGTGGGAAGCGGCGTCAGTTGCTCCGATTCAGTGGCAGAGTTGATCAACGCCAGGGCTAGGCTAACGGTGGGCGGCGAGTTTGACGCGCTTTTCTCCAGACTTGCGACCGCTTCCCCTGTGGGCGGTTTTGGCGTTAAGTCCAGCAAAACGGTCTTCAACCCGATTGCGGTTGCGTTCAAATTGGCCAGATCCGCGAGTCGCCGAGCGTGATTGAATGCGGTGAGTCCCATATCTCATATCTCCTTCCTCCTTTGCCGAAAAATTAACCGTTAGTCAAAAGCGCCCCGAGGCGAACATTCTTCCGCTCAAACACCCGTTCCCAGCTGGTGTTAGCCTGAAGCTCAGGGTCGGATGGCGTGTCGCCAGCGATAGTTCCTATCCATTTGACGCCTTTGGGATGCATCAGGAAGTAACGGCGGTTCGTCAGGTATCCCTTACCCGCCAGGATGTCGCGATCCACTTCGACTGAGATGTCATGGCCAAATTCACCCAACGGGGTGGTTTCCCCAAAACAGAAACTGCCTGGGCCAAACAGGTAGGTCGTGTATTTGAACCCACTGGTAGCGCCCGCCACCTTAGGCAGCCCATCATCTACAATGACGGTCTTGCCTTTATAGGTCCGAATTGGCGTCTCGTTTTGCGAGCTAGGGGCTTTATACTCGATAACATCCTGCTTTTCTAGCTCCCAGAAGATGTCGCCGTGCATGGCTATCCCAGCGAAGGCGTCGAGTTCGTCACCCATCAGCTTGAAAGCATCAAGCGCCGCATTAGAGCTAATCAGATTAGACGCCGAGGCGTTAGCCCCATCTTCAATCGCCTTGTCCTCGACATGCTCAGACGCCATCGTAGTTGAGCCAAACACCCCCTTGAGGATAAGCAGCAGGGTCGTTTGCATGTCCCTGACCCAGTAATCCGCCACAAGCGAAGCGATCGCCGCGCTAGGATCCGCCCCGGATAGCGCCTTAGCTAAATCTTGAGAACTCCAGGCGTCCCCTCGGCGATGGATGACAGCGACATCCTTGCCAGTCCCAATTTTCTTGGGGTCCAGCGGATTAGTCTCGGATAGCGACTGAGAGCGCCCGAACAGGTCTTTGAAGAATGGCATATTGACAGTGCTAGAGCCGCCAGCAATCAAAGCGTTGTACATCTCCTCGGCTTCAATGATGCCGGATTGAAACAGCGCGGACTTCGTTGCAGTTAATTCCTGCATGTACGGAGTCCAGATCTCAGGCGTGATAATGTCTGCGATGCTCGTAATCGCCACAGTGAAAAACTCCTAATGATTTTAGTTGTTGCCTTGACGCCACAGCACTGCCTTGGCTTTCGCCCTACCAGGACTAATCAGAACCCAGGGGCGTAAAACACCGCCAGTTCTTTCGTTCCGTTATAGGCGCCACCGCTAGCATCCACCCCACTGGAGTGGGCGCCGTGCGTCACGACTGGTGACGAGATACGGAC
>JAKSDM010000641.1 GCA_022360135.1 Pseudanabaenales cyanobacterium
CCAGCTTGCTGAACTTGGGCCTTAGCGGCCTGGCTAAATTCGACAGTGGGGGTAAAGAAGAATCGGCTAAGCTCAATGGCTTCCGGTAAGCGGGTCAAGCTAGGACCCACTAGCGTAGCCAGCCTCTCCAACCAAGGGCGATCGGTCTGAGGATCAAAGGAGTACTGAGCTTCCCGCCAATAGGGAATTAGGCGATCGGTCAAATCGGCAATTGGGGTCTGGTGCAGGTACTGACTATTCAGCCAATCCAACTTATCCCAGTCAAACTTGGCGCCGGCTTTATTGACCCGCTCAAAGCTAAATTTTTCGGCTGCCTCCGCCAGCGTAAACTGCTCTTCCGCATCCGGCGGAGACCAGCCGAGCAAAGTCATATAGTTAGCCAGGGCTGGGGCTATGAAGCCCATTTTTTGGAAGTCAGAAATAGAGGTCACCCCATCTCGCTTGGAGAGTTTCTGACCCGCTTGATTCAAAATCAGAGGGGTATGGGCGAATTCGGGGACAGCAGCGCCCAATGCCTCGTACAGCAAAATCTGCTTAGCGGTATTGGCAATGTGATCTTCTCCCCGAATCACATGGGTGATCGCCATGTCTTTATCATCGACAACCACCGCCAGGTTGTAGAGGGGTTGGCCAATCTCTGTGGCCGAGGCGGCCCGGGCAATCACCATATCTCCGCCCAAGTCGCTAGCCTTCCAGGTCATCCGGCCCCGCACTAAGTCATGCCAAGTAATGATGCGATTATCGTCAATCTTGAACCGCACGACAGCCTGTCGACCTGCCGCTTCAAAGGCCGCCCATTGCTCTGGGGTCAAATTACGGTGGCGATTGTCATAGCGAGGGGCCAGATTCTTCGCTTTCTGCGCTGCCCGCATGGTCTCTAGCTCTTCGGGCGTATCGTAGGCCCGATAGGCGATTCCTTGATCCAGCAGAGTCTGAATGGCTTGCTGGTAAAGATCCAGTCGCTTGGATTGGAAAAAAGGCCCTTCATCCCAGTTCAGCCCTAACCACTGCAGTCCTTCTAAAATATTTTGGGTGTATTCTGGCCGCGATCGCGCCTGATCCGTATCTTCAATCCGCAAAATGAACCGCCCCCCCTGATGGCGGGCGAACAGCCAGTTGAAGACAGCCGTTCGGGCAGTACCAATATGGAGATTGCCAGTGGGACTTGGAGCAATGCGAACTCTAACAGACATAGGGAAAAGTTATGAATGGGGAAAGTTATGAATGATGAAGTATGAATGATGAGGGACTGCGCCCTGATCGGCGAGGGAATGAAATAGAAAGTTCAGTCTCCAGGATAAGCCGTTAGGTATTTAATTTTCACATTATTTATAATGAATGACTTCAGCCTTCCTACTTCATCATTCATCCTTAGTATTAAACGGGCCTGACGGGATTCGAACCCGCAACTTCCGCCGTGACAGGGCGGTGCTCTAACCAATTGAACTACAGGCCCTTACTTAGAGGCGATCTCCATTGTGCAGATCAATTTCAACATTTGTCAAATATTTTA
>JAKSDM010001482.1 GCA_022360135.1 Pseudanabaenales cyanobacterium
CCTGGAAATTTTTGACTTACTGGGCATTCGCGAGAAGGTAGAAACACACGGGTTCGTGCGCAAAACAGGCGCGTATTTTGATTGGGGTCCTCAAGAGTGGTCTTTCAAATTTGAGGATATTGCAGTTACTGACAATAGCACCTACACATTCCAAATTCGGCGCCCCGAGTTTGACAACCTACTGATGAGCCATGGCAAAATCCAGGGAGTCAATGTCTTCCAAGGGGTTCAGATTAAGGAACTCGCTTTTGACGGCGATCGCCCTGTAAAAGCAACCTGGGCTCGGGGGCATGACGCTGAGCAAGAAACGGGAGAAATTAGCTTCGACTATCTGGTTGACGCCTCCGGTAAGTATGGACTGATGGCCAATCATTACCTCCACAACCGACAGTATCACCAAGATTTTGAAAACTTGGCGATTTGGGGATACTACAAGAACGCCAAAATCAAACAAATCGAGCCCGAAAATGCTACGATTACCGCATCCACCAAGGACTGCTCCGGTTGGTTTTGGGGAATTCCGGTCGAGGATGACCTGTTCAGTGTTGGCTTGGTCCTTCATAAGGATATTTATAAAGCCAGACGGGCGCAAGCCAGCATGAAGGAGATCTTCACCCAAGCGATCGCCGATTGTCCAGCCATCTCGAAAGTCATTGAGCCTGCACAATTAGTCTCCAAGGTGGAGATTGGCCAAGATTTCTCTTACTCGGCTGAGAAATTCTCCGGCCCCGGCTACTTCCTGGTGGGTGACGCCGCTTGTTTCTTAGATCCCCTACTCTCCACCGGCGTCCATATGGGCTTCTTTAGCGGCATGATGACCGCCGCCGCTTTGAGCAGTATCGCTCGCAAGCAGCTCACAGAGGAGCGCGCCATCTCCTTCTATGATCAAATTTGTCGCTTCCACTATTTGAGCCTAATGGTGTTTGTCGGTGGATTCTATCATAAGATGAAGCATCCCGAGTCACAAGAGCCACCAATGGAGGTGATTGCTCAGATGAGTGATTTCAAACAGATTGATCCGCAGATGCGCGAAATGGTGGCCAAGCACATGGGCTCCCTGCTGACTCTGGGAGAGGAGGGCATCCGCTTGGCGATCGAGCAAGAGAAACAAGGCTTGCCGGCAAGTGTGCTGAAAGAACAACACGAACGAGTTTTCGCAAAGATTTGGAATGGTCTGTTTGCAACCTTGCCCGATCTCGACGGCTTGCGTTTGAGCAAGAGACCTCAGTTGGGCATATTCCCAGTCAGTCAGCCTAGTGAACCTGTACCGGCAACTGTATAGGAATCCTTGACTCGCCGCTGCTCGGTCGCCTCCAGTTGCGATCGAGCAGCGCTGGAAGTAACTTAAGGTGACATCAACATTTTAGGAGATACTCCAAGTGAATTTCTGGAAAAAATTATCCCTCATCGCCACGATTGCGATCGCCATCTTCCTAGGACAAGCAGTGATTAATCCTGCTCCTGCTCAGGCGACTCCCTACAAATTCAGCTTTAACAGCGATCGCGCCAACGGATATTTCATCTTCGATGATTCGGCCCCCAAGCTGCCTCACCCCATTCGTCCTGATGTGCCGATTACTCAGTACTTGGGTTCTGTGTTAGAGTACAACGTCGACTTCGCAGAGAACATCGTTGAGCAAGGCGCCAAAAATCCCGCCATAGCCCTCAAGGACAACCCCAAAACGGTGATTTATCTAATGGACTCCGAGATTATTAAATTGGCCTATGCCGATGAACAATTTCCTGATATCGAGCGTCAATTGCTTCCCCAAGATTCTGAGGGTTGGGATGAGTTAGCTTTTTTCATCCCTGGCCCTGCTCGTCAGTCACCCGTATCCATGGTAGTTCGCTTTAGATATCCCGAGGGCGCTTTTTCAGGGTCTACTGCTCAACCAACAGAAGTCCCCAGCAAGGCATTAGCGCTTGTCTTTCCGGAATATGACTTTCCTAAAACGATGGGAGAATTAGGATTTGAAGAAGAGGTGCAAACCAGCATTGAGAAGTTAAGCTAGCTTGCATAACTATTATCGAATCCGGTTGAGTAACCACACCCAGAAAGTTATGGATTGCAACGATAGTTAATCAGCCGGATTTGATATAACTGCCTGGTTTAATGTGGGCAATTGGGAGCAGTTGCTCGGTTAAATAAAATAACAGAAAAAGCATTAAAAAAATTAACAGAAAAAGCGAGAATTAACCATTATGGATAAATTAAGAAGCATGGAAAAATTAGAATTTGCACCTTATCGGCGGCAGCCGCATAATCTATCAACCCCATCAATCTTATGGCGAGTTCGCGGCCTCCGAGGCGCCACTACTGTCAGCCAAAATTCAGCCGCCGCAATTGCTGAGGCTGTCGATGAGTTATTGAATATTCTAG
>JAKSDM010001281.1 GCA_022360135.1 Pseudanabaenales cyanobacterium
CCGCCGCCAAACGAGCTTCTATTCTCGCGAGGCTTGGCTTTATTGACTTTGAGATCGCGTCCCATCCATTCAGCCCCGTCAAGAGCATCAATAGCGGCTGCTTCTTCAGCTTCTGTAGTCATCTCTACAAACGCAAAGCCGCGTGGACGACCTGTTTCGCGATCAGTTGGGAGATGAACCCGTGTAACAGAACCATATTCTGCAAACACGGTTTGTAAGTCATCTTTTTGAACCTCATATGAAAGGTTGCCAACATAAATGGACATAAAATGTCTCCAAAATCATGAGTGGGTAGAGATAGAGATTTCGGAGAGAAGCCTGCCAACATGAAACAGATAGAAATCTGCCAATACTAAAAACAAACGCTGCAACCGATACCTATTCTCAGCTGTTATTTTAGCGCAGGTATTCCCAATCTAGGGGACAAACACGCCATCAATCATCCCACTCTAGTTACTTAACTTAATATCTATCGTATTGCTTACCTGTTTATTGCCATACGGAAGCTAAAACTAACCCAACCGCCATAATGCCAATGGGGTAAGGTCAAACTGAAACCCTATAGGGCTAAACTTCGCCAAAGCCCTACAGAGACGCAATACTATTCACCAGGGTTGAATCGCCTCGTCTTCGAGTGAAATTCAGCAGTTGCAATAGGCTACACTGATCACACGTTGGCTATCTGACCAGTCATCTTAGAACGTTGTCTGAATAGGTATAGATTCTGTCTCCGGATAGGATATGCAAGCGCCGTCCAAGCATCAGCAAGTTCATCTGCCCCAGTCATGAATTAAACAAATACTTAACTCAAGGTTGGATCTTTGTCAAGATCATTTCCCTTCAGATTGGAATACCTTGCTTTCTTATCCCTCTGCCTCTCTCAACCATGCCGCATTATGGTTGTGAATCGAGGTTGCCGTTTGGCCAAAGAGAACCTTTCGGCTTTCTTCCGTTACAGTTGGCTGACTCTGATATTGTTCGGCTTGCTTATAGGCGCGGACCACTGCAGGACGAGACTGGATCTTTTCAAACCAATGCTTGAGGTTTGGGAAGTCTTCCAATCTCTGTTGTTGCAGCTTGTAGGGGACAATCCAAGGATAGCAGGCCATGTCAGCAATTGAATACGTTCCAGCGATGAACTCACGTCCCTCTAGCTGACGATTCAACACCTCATAAAGGCGATTGGTTTCGTTAACGTAACGGGTGATAGCGTAGGGAATTTTCTCGGGGGCGTACAGGCTAAAATGGTGGTTTTGGCCCGCCATAGGACCGAGACCGCCAATCTGCCAGAAAAGCCATTCAGTGACGGTTTTGTGATGACGAAGCCTCTCCTTTGGAGAATCGTGGTCATGACTGAACAGGAACTTTCCGGTTTTCTCCGCTAAGTAGAGAAGAATCGCCCCTGACTCAAAGATCGAGATAGGTTCACCGCCATCGGTTGGCGTGGTATCGATAATGGCGGGCATGCGATTGTTCGGCGATATTTTGAGAAACTCGGGCTGGAATTGATCGCCTGCAGCAATATTGACAGGCTTAATCTTATAGTCAAGTCCAGCTTCCTCCAGAAATATCGTAATTTTGTGGCCATTGGGTGTAGGCCAGTAGTAGAGTTCGACCATGATGCTTCCTTTTAGTAGTGGGGATAGGTAGGGGGAGTAGAGATTAGGGAAACTGAATGGCGATCTTGCCAAAGTGAGATCCGCTTTCCATGTAGTCCAGGGCTTGATGGATATCTGCAAAGGGAAATACGCGATCAATAATCGGTTTTATCTGGTGCAGGGCGATCGCCCGATTCATCTGTTCAAACATATCTCGACTACCGACATAGATTCCCTGTAGCCGAATCCCTTTATGCAGAATTGTCACGGTGCTAATCTCGGCGCTAAATCCGCTTAGAACGCCAATTAAACTGATGTGCCCACCGTAGCGGACGGCTCGCAGAGATTGATTCAAAGTGTTTGCCCCGGCAACCTCAATTACCCTATCCACCCCCCCCTTGTTAGTCAATTTAAAAACTGTCTTTTCCCAAGCGGGGTCTGTTTGGTAGTTAACGCCGCAGGCTGCTCCTAGTTGCATCAGGCGCTCCAACTTTTGATCCCGGCTAGAGGTGGCGATCACTTTAGCGCCGACAATATTGGCGAATTGTAGGGCAAATAGGGAAACCCCCCCACTGCCTTGAATCAGAATGGTATCACCGGGTTTCAAGGTTCCGTCCGCCATCAGTGCATGCCAGGCGGTTACTGCGGCGCAGGGCAAGGAAGCCGCCTCCACATCGGAGAGATGGGCGGGTAGATGGACCACCCCCGCTTCGTGAAGCACCGCATATTCTGACAGGATCCCAGCGATCGCTCCCCCTAAGGCGGATTTGGATTTTTCTGCCGAAAACCCGCCGGATATCCAGGCTTGCATGAAAATGCCCGCAACGCGATCGCCAATATTGACTCGGGTTACGCCCTCTCCCACCGCAACCACCTCACCCACACCATCTGATAACGGGATAAAGGGCGGCTTATCCGGTGATGTGTGAGCTCCTCTAACCGTGAGTAAATCTCGATAGTTCAGGGAAGCAGCTTTCATTTTCAGCAACACTTGCCCGGGTAACAGAGACGGGATTGGGCGCTCGGTTAACTGGAGCGCCTCGGCTCCTTGCCTCGGGTGAACTTCCCAAACCTGCATAAAGGCCCTCCCTCTTCTTCTATTA
>JAKSDM010000430.1 GCA_022360135.1 Pseudanabaenales cyanobacterium
CAAAGGACGCCGATCGCCATAAAGGGGACGATGCTGAGTAGAGAAGCATAGAGGGCGTTTTGGGACGCTTTAGCCTTACGAGTACGGGCAGACTCTGGTGCAGCCAGATAGCGCGATCGCTGAACGAAGTTAAACCAACGGATAAGTTGTTCAGTAACCCACTCGCTAACAGCAGAAAATCCTAAGTAAAGGGCCAGTGACCAAAGTGCTGCGCCAGCAACGGCAGTCGTATCAACATAAAACTTAAAAGAAGGCAACATTGTCAACATTAGGCCAAAAATATTATCATCCCTTATTACATTTTATTGTTTTAGCAGAAAACCTCGTATTACGTAACTTTATTCAATTCATTGGCCTCAATTCCTGCATCAGTCCATCCCCCAAACCCTTAATATTGTTTAACCCGACCTGTAATCAGGTGGATGACTAGTCTAATACAGTCAGAGGTTAAGCGTTGTGCTTAAGATAGGGGATGGTTCTCAAATAGCCTGTCCTCTAAACTCTATATGCAACTTGACTCGCACCCACTGACGCGGACCTCAATGTCCCAAATTTCGGCTTCAAGCTCAGGGGATATGGCTTTGTCACGTCTGATCCGACCGATTGGGGTATATGCGCTCCACGGCATCGCTTTTCAGCGGGGTGTTTTACTCGCTCTGGATGCAATTCGAGGTTACCTGCTGCAAATTGATCCGGCGACAGACAACACGATGATTCTCAACCCCCGCCATAGCGATCAATATCAGGATGCTATGGGTCTAGCTGTCTGGGAGAACACCCTATGGTTTATTCGGGGTCACGAGATTTACACTAGTACGCTAAACGACTTTGCGCCGCAGCCGTTTACCACCCTGCCCTACGATGCTGATGGCGTTGCTGTTTGGCAGTCAACAATCTATGTCGCCTGTAAGAAGGCTGGCGCCATCTTCATTCTCGATCGCGCCACAGGACGACGGATTACTAAGTTCTCGCTCCCCGGCATTGGGGTTGAAAATATCGCTGTAGACGGGGAGCGCCTATGGCTGTGCGATCAGCTCGAACAAACCGTTTATTGCTTGGACCGCGCTACCGGAGAAGTTCTATTTAGTGTCTTGACGCCGTTTGCGTCCCCGACCGGAATTGCGCTGCATCCCAACACCGCGATCGCAACCCGAACGCTATGGGTTGTCTACGCCTACGAAGAGCCTTATATCCGCGATGATCCGAACTCAGACAATCCCCATCAACTCACCTTTCGCGATCGCACCTTTATCCATCCGCTGCACTTCCATCATGACGCAGCTAAGGGCTATGCCTTATCCAACGGCTATCAGATTGAAATGTCCTATGTAGAGGAAATTTCTCCCCTGGACGCCGTCCAACTCCACCAGCTAGAGTGGCGGATCGCTCTGCCAACGAACACTCAGCGCCAAACCGTAACGCATATCGAGCCTATTGGCAGACCCTTCACCGAAGAGGTGATCAATGGGCAGCGGCTAGCCCTGTTTAAGTTCGACACCCTCAAGCCCCACGAAAGTCACCTCTTCGGTTGGAAAGCCCGGTTGGAAGTTCGGGGAATCAAATATCAACTGACCCCCCGCATGGTCGAAAACGCCCCGCCCCTCTCCCCCGAATTTCAGCAGCGCTATCTGGTGGATAATGATCAGCTAGCCATGGATTCCCCGATCATCCAAGCGGCGGCGCGGCAAGCGATTGGTACTGAGACTAATCTACTGCGGCAAGTTCTCAGCATCCGCAATTACGTCTACGATCGCCTCTCCTACGGTATTCGGCCACAGATTGACACCCCCGATGTGGTGCTAGAACGCGGCATTGGCTCTTGTGGGGAATATGTCGGCCTACTACTGGCCTGCTGTCGCCTCAACGGCATTGCCTGTCGCACCGTCGGTCGATACAAATGCCCCCCCCATGCAGAACAGATTGGCATGCTTCTGGAACCCGACTTTAACCATGTGTGGCTGGAATTCTATCTACCCGGTTACGGCTGGCTACCCATGGAATCCAACGTGGATGATATGATTGAAGGCGGTCCCTATCCCACCCGATTCTTCATGGGCCTTCCCTGGTATCACGTCGAAATGGGCAAAGACATTCCCTTCGAGCGAATTAAGCTAGCGGAGCAGGATCCAGAGATGAAAATAGGAGAATTGGCGATTAACCACGTCCGGTTTAAGATTCTGGCAGAATTGCCGCCCGTGGGGAATAAGCAGAGGGATGCCGCCGCCACAGCTTAATCGTTCTATCTGCACTCCCACTCACAATGGTTTGACTAGTCAGACTATGGGCGACGGAAGAGACTGGGCCTTGATGGCCTTTCAAGGTGTCGATTCTTTCACCTGTGGCCGGATCCCAAAGTTTGACGGCGCCATCATAGCCGCCACTCACGAGGGTTTTGCCATCGGCGCTAAAGGCAAGGGAACGCACCGTATCCGTATGGCCTTGAAGGGTGGCGATTTTTTCTCCTTTACTGAGGTTCCATAATTCAATGTGTAATACCCCCCCCGCCGCTAACAGACTCCCATCTTGGCTGAGGGCGACAGACAACACATAACGGGAATCCCCTTGAATGGAACGAACTAACTTGCCATCTTCTATTTGGCGAATTCGCAGATGCTTTTCCCGGCCGCCACAGGCAAAGGTTTTTCCATCCCAACTGACAGCGAGGGAAAAAACCGGGCCAGCCTGACCTTTAAGTGAGCAAATCTCCTTGCCAGTGCTCAATCGCCACAATCGAATGGTTTTATCGGCGCCGCCGCTAATCAAGGTCTGGCCATCAGGGCTGAAGGCGAGGGTCTTCACTGCTTCCGAATGCCCAGAGAAGGGGCCGCCAAGGGTGCAAATCAGTCGACTGGCGCCAACTTCCCATACTTTGATAGTTTTATCACCGCTACCGCTGGCGAATAGCTTGCCATTCCGACTGACAGCCACACAATTCACCTCCCGCGAATGCCCCGTCACCGTCGTTATCAGTTGCCCCGTATTGACTTTCCACAGCTTGACTGTTTTATCAAAACTTCCACTCACGAGTATTTGCCCGTCTCGGCTGAGGGCGACTGATGTGACAACCTCTGTATGTCCAACAAAGTTATGGGTGCATTGCCAGAGAGACTCTAATGGAAAAGGAGCTTGATTCTGAGCTGCAGATTGAAGCTGCAAAACCGCCTCGGTTTGATAAATTTGTTGATAAGTTTGATCGATGTTTTTGGGGCTGTTTCGTTTCGCTTGCTGTTTTAGCGCGGCAACCTTATCGAAATCTGCACCTGCTCGGTTTGGATATCCCAACTGTTCTAAAGAGAAGGCTCTTGCTCGGTACGCTTCTAAGTCATTAGGATTGATGTTAATGGCTTGGGTAAAGCTATTAACCGCTTCCTTGTAATTCCCTTCCCGAAGCCATTGAGCCCCTTTCTCATAGCGATATTTGGCGCTCATTCGGCGCTTCAAAATATTGGTTTGCGCCACCTGATTCGCTCTTATCACGTAATTTCGGAAGACCTGGTCTTGGCTATTCAGGTAGGCTATGAGCGTAGCATGGGCGATATTAAGTGCTTTAATTTTTTCCTCCGCTTCATGCCGACGCTGAGGATCACCTAAGAAGTTATTAGGATGCCAAATTTCCGCTAATTTTCGATAAGATCGTTCGATTTCTGCTTCTGATGTACCGGGCCTTAATCCAAGCACTTTGTAGTGCTGACTCAGATTATTCATTAGCCTTAAGACTTTGCTTCCTGTCGCTTACTAACTCATCAACAAACCCCCTCAAAACAAAATTCGTCTGAATCAAATCAAAATCAGGATGTTCTTTCAAATATTGTTTTAAGTGTTTGAGCAATATTGTTTAAAGTGCTTGAGATTAAAGTTGATAGTTTTTCCTCAGAATTTGTAGCGCCGCCTTCGGAGAGCCTAGCAGTGGAGGCTATTGCAGCCGGTTTCAGCTCCGGCTTTTACCAATAACTCTCGAAGAAATGCTTCACCCCTCCCCATCGCCGATCTTGTAGGTGCATTGGACGATAACACCGGATGATTTTCTGATCTAGGAGCGAATTGCTTGTAAGAATTCTTTGATGGCTTGCGGTTGCTCTTGCGGACGGATATATTGCGCCAACAATGTCCAGTCTAAATCTGGAAAAAACTGGCTATCGACACTTTCTCGATAAGTTATTCCCCGTAGATCGTAGAGTATCAGTTGGTCGTTCTGCCAAATTAAAACCTCTGGAACCCCAAGTCCTTGGTAAACCGCTAGTTTATCTACTCCCCCACTAGTCAAATTGACTTCGATCGCCAAATCGGGTAATTCTTTTAGGCTATCGACACAGTAACATTCATCCGGTTCTAGCCCTCTTGCTTTGGCTTCCTGTCGAAACGTTGTCGATCCGTACCCGTGTAAAGGAATATCAACTTCCTCTGCATAACGTTCTAAAAGCCGTGCAATTATCTTTTTAATCATTTCATGTTTGGGCGAAGGCATGAAGATTTCTAGGGTTCCTTCCAGGTAGATGAGGCGCAACCCAGGATAGTCTCCCAAAGTCGCCAATAAACTTTCATACTGTCGCCAGGTCATACTCGGTAAGATAACCCGTTGTTCTTCGAAGTTAGAGGCAGGATGAATTAGGGTAGTCATGATAGTATGGCAAACTAATTCTTGAGCTAATTGTAGTCAATGGGATACTCAACCTGGTATTAACGCCTAATTGACAACTCCCCATCATTGATTCGCTCGATCGCTTTAACCCACTGAGCGCTTATATACTGAATGCTCTCGAATTGCTTCAAAATTAGGCTCTTCCTGAGCCCGATCTTTCAACTGTTCAGGCGCGGGCTTAATCAATTCTCTCAGCCTCTCAAACCCTATAGAAACATTCCCTTAGCGCGCATAACAACAAGTATTTTTGTACCAATCAGTAATTAAAGATTATCGCTTGTTTGAGTTCTCAGGCTGACAATTGAGGCTCCGAACTAGAATGTTGGAGCAGTTTGCTAGGCAGTTCGGGTTCTGAGCTTCGTTTTTCGGGTTCAGAAGGCGAAGTTTTGAGTTCAAAGGTTGAAAGGTCGAGTAAAAAGACTGAAAGGTCGAGCAAAAAGGCTGAAAGGTCGAGCAAAAAGCTTGAAGTTACAAGTTCTGAGCTTGAATAAGCTGATAGGCATTTAAGTTGGGTAGTAAATTTTGGCGCTTAGGTAGGCGGTAGGCAGTAGACGGTAGGCAGAGGGATTAACCTGTCTAATGCCTACTCTCTACTTTCTACCCCCTAAAACTGCAAACTAGATGAACATCAGCTTAGTAGGGATTGGAGAGCGATCTCTCTTGCTATAGACTTTTCCTACTCCAACCTTTTGCAGCGATCTGAAGGAAATTCTTTGTAAAAACCTTCTCGACTACCCATTTTCAAAATCTCGACATCGCCACCATCGTAATAGAGGCCAATTCGATAACGGTAGTCAAATTTTATTCGATAGTAATTGGGAAAACCTTTC
>JAKSDM010000792.1 GCA_022360135.1 Pseudanabaenales cyanobacterium
ACTAAACTCGGAAAAATTCCCCTTTGGGAAGAACAATTCCACTGTGACCAAGAAGGATACTGGCTGGAAAATTATCGACAAGAGGAAATGAGAGTAGATTACTTGAAAGCTTATAGATAGAAGCAAATGCATCGTTTATGTGGTCCCCTCCACCAAGAAAAGTCGAGTTTTCTTGTACTTCGAGCCGCCGCCATATCTCAAAGAGGACCTACAAAAAGCAGGGTTTAACTCTCAGAAAGCTCAACTGTTTTGGGCAGAGGCATTGTCTCAAGTTAGGCATATTTCCTTGCTATACAGACCAAAATTAGACACGTGATGACAATTCTGTGATCACCCTCCGACAGAAGTCTAATCTCCAACTAAAAGCATGCAAGCTGTTTTGGCGCAGAGATATAGTTAAATTGGCTATTTATTTATACCAGAACATCCGATTGTCCAGGAAGTTAGATTTCAGAAATCAGGATAATATCTCGGATTCGCCAATTCATCAAAGTAGTGCAGGTGTATCGCCTACTACCCGTAAAGCGGTCAAGACGATCGCACAACACAACTGAGATGCGCTTGAAATCTGGAGAAATTTTGTTCTCTGTTTTCTGTCCTCTGTCTTTATGTTTTCTATCTTCTGCCTTCACCGAAGGGCCTCCCCTTAAGTGGGTAGTTGTGGGGTGAGAGCAAAATCATTGGGAATTAGCCATGGCTTCAGGCTATCTTTTGTCATTTGCAGCGGCGCTCTGCTTTGCCGGTTACATTGTTGTGGGGAAGATTTCACAGAACGATCTCGAACCCATTACCCTGGTTTTTTATATCAGCTTCTTGGCTTTCTTTCTGAGTTTGCCGTTCGCTTTAGTTAACCCGTCAACCCTTAACAGCAGGTTGTTCAAGCGGGAAGTCTGCAATTCGGGACTTTGGCTGCATGTTATTTGCATATTCTTCGCCATGTGGACCCTATGGCAAGGAATCCAGTTTTTAAATCCGGCAACAGCCACGATGCTAGGTAGGACAGAGACGCTTTGGACGATATTTCTGGCTTGTCTAATCTATAAGGAAAAATTCTCCGCCATCTATTTCCTCGCCTTTGGACTGATGTTACTCGGCATCATGGTAATGAACGGGAATCCGGCTGATTTTTCTTCAATGGCTACACTCTCTAGCGGCGGCATGGTTTATATTTTGCTGAGTTCCTTATTTTTCGCTGTGGCAGAAATGTTTGCGAAAAAGGTGAGTCAGTGTATTCCTCCGGCTCGTTTTACGATTTACCGCAACGGCATCATTACCGTCATATCTGGAACCACCTCTCTGCTGCTAGGGCAAATACAGTGGTTAGAAACCAGTCAGTGGCTTAATGTAGCCTTAGCTGCGCTTTTGGGACCCGGTCTCGCCCGTCTATTATATCTGCATGCTTTGAAACGGTTGGAGCTGATCAAGACTACCCTAATCGGTGAAGTAGAGCCCGTTTTTACAGCCCTGATGTCTTTTTGGGCTCTCCAGGAAATTCCCAGCTTGGAAGAATGGACGGGCGGCGCTCTGATGGTGGCGGCTTGCTTGATCTTGATCCTCAACCTGCATCTTGTAGAGCAGCGTAAGTTGAATTATCCAGAGGAAGTGGAAGCAACGGGATGACGTCCCTAATGGCGATCAGCGCCCTAAATCCTCCCTCGCTTGCTGGCGGAGTGTATTTGCAACCGGGTGCTCCGGCTCCAGTTTAAGCGCCCTGTCTAGAGAAATAATGGCTTGATCGAAATGGCCTAGATTCCATTGGGCTTCTGCTTGCATGGCCCAAGCGTCAGCGGAGTTTTGGTTCCGCGAAATCGCTCGACGCAAAGCATCAATAGCCTCCTCCGAGCGGCCCAGATAGAGAAGAACTCGACCTCGTCCCAGCCATGCCTGGGCTAGAGCTGGCTTAATCCGGGTTGCTCGTTCATAGAGCTTCAACGCCTCTTGCCAATGCTCTTTCTGCTCGAATGCATTTCCCATACTCCGTAAGGCTTCTGGATAACCAGGATTGAAAGACAGGGCGTCCTCACAGGCGACGATCGCGAGGTCAGGTTGCTGCAGCGCATTTAGATTCTCACAGCGACCTAGATAGGCCTCAGCCAAGTTTGGTTTAAGCCCAATGGCCTCGCCATAAGCATCCAGTGCTGCCTGATATTGCCCATCCGCCTGCAGGCGATCGGCGCGCTTTAGCAGGTTATCTATCCGTTCTTTAAGGGGAGGAAGATCAGGAATTTCAATCGGCAACCGAGCCAATCCTTCAGAGATAAATGGTGAGAGCTGTTCAAAGAAGTCGTCGGGAGAAAATTGAGGATTGGCGACTGTGTTGACACGGTTAGAGATTCGTTGAGTGGATTGGGGAAAGACAACAGTCTTGATTAGAACAGCTAAGACGCCTAAAGCGACAAAGACACCAAGTGTAGGAAAGAATTTGAAGCATTGTTTCCAGAATGGGTTGGATACGATCGTCGCCAGCCCATATTTTTCTAACGTTTGAGAGAACTCCGATTGAGGCATGGATTGGGTGGAGTCAGTCTTGGCATCCGATACTGAGAGAGGGACGCTATCAATCGCTGGCAGGGAGTTGAGTTGGAATTCAGTCACTGGCTCCCGATTAAGGTTTCTCGGAGCAGGCGGCATTGAGCCATGAAGAGACTTCCCGACCACACTATTGGCTGCTTTCTGGGCATTAAACAATGCCTC
>JAKSDM010000759.1 GCA_022360135.1 Pseudanabaenales cyanobacterium
AGGGATTAAAGGTCGGCTATTTCTGGTTCAGGACTATGTGCAGGGACCCACTTATCGAGAACTGTTGTATACCCGAAAGCGCGATGGAGAAAGCTTTTCAGAAACTGAGGCGATCTGGCTGTTAGAGCAATTGCTGCCTGTACTAGATTATATCCACAGTGTGGGGGTGATTCACCGGGATATTGCCCCGGATAACCTAATCCTAAGGAATGTTGACGGCCTGCCCATACTGATTGATTTTGGAGGGGTCAAACAGTTGGCTGTAACAGTGGGACAGCAACTGGGCGCTGCTGGCGCCGAGGGATGGATGTCAGCATCTGGCGGTCATTTCACCCGTCTGGGAAAGGTCGGTTATGCGCCAGAGGAGCAAATCGAATCTGGCATCGCCCATCCCAGCAGTGATCTATACGGGCTAGCGGCGACGGTTCTGACGCTTCTGACTGGTCAAGAGCCCCAGGACCTTTATGACCGCCATACCCGAGTTTGGCATTGGCGGCAGGTAGTGATGCTCGATCCCCAATTGGGAGCAGTGCTTGATCGGATGTTGGCGTCTCCAGTGGGCGATCGCTATCCGTCCGCCCAGGCAGTGATGCAGGCCCTCCAGCTACCCAATCGTTATGGTCAGCCCCCCCCGGACCCGACGTTATTCCCCGCCGCTGATTCTCCGACCAGCCCCACCCTAAACTGGAATCAATCGCCGCCCGATGGCTATCTCCGCACTGTGTCGCCGCCGCATGCTGACTATCCGGACGCCAGAAATTCCGTCGCCGAGCATCCTCGCCAATCGTCAGGACTTTGGCCAGCGCTTTTAGGACTCATGTTGGTGCTAGGTGCGGTTTGTTTGGTGTGGTGGGTTGCAGACGGGGGGCAGACCCCAAACGGCGATGGGAATCATCAGAGTGATGCGGCCATCCCCGCTGGAAATGGCCCTCAGTCCGCCTTATCCCCTCAGTTCTCTTCTACAGAACAAGCCCGTAAACAGAAATTGCGAGATCGCCAAGAGGCAATGGGGATTGACAATTCATTCTTTGTCCGCTTGACTGATCAGGTTTTCTATGAAAAATATCCTAACTTAAAGGGGCAAAGGCTCACTGATGGCTCTGAAGACGCGCCCATGCGATTACGATGGGAGAACATTGCTGCTGACTTACTGGACACTATAGAGACCCATCTAAGTTCAGAGGCGATTCGTAAACTGGGGAGCTACGATGCCTCCGTTCGCGATCAATGGCGGGTCCGGGTTAATCAGATTTATGTCAGTAGTCTGGCCCTGTATGATTTGGCGGATGCCCAGTTCTTCCCACTTTTCCCAGAACAACGGGATCAAGATATTTTTAATCGGCCTGTTGGCCAAATCTGGCATGGCCTTGCTGATGACGGGGTCAACGCCCTGGAGTCAGGCGATCGCCTGGAAGAGGTGCAGTTCGAGTCAGGCGCCTTTAGCCATACCCTCAGCGATCGTTTGCCGCCATTTCAGGGCCAGATATACCTCTTATATCTGGCTCAGGAGCAGTTGCTGCGGCTTAATCTACAAGCCTCTGCTCAAGCTACCCAACTCTCTATGTATCTTCCCAGCCCTACAGGAGAAGAACCCTTTATTCTGGCCGATGCTAAGCAGACAACCTGGTCAGACCAGCTGACCCAATCTGGTTATTACGAAGTTGTCATTGTTTCGACTAGCTCAGAGCCGATTTCCTATGAACTCAGCCTATCGGCAGACAATGTTCAGTCAATCCCGCAATAGACGGCCCCTGCTGGATTGGAGAAGAAGGATAAGATCAATGGGTATTTTTCAGTCCACTCATTCCCCCCATTACTGCCCGATGGAGCGCAAAGGTTGGTTATCAGTGGCCATTAAATGAGCGATGCGCAATAGATTAGATCGCTCTTGGTTGCGGAAGCTGACGGTATAGAGTGTGCCGTCTTGCCGCCACATGACGGAAGAGAAGCGGGAGGGAGGGGTTTGTCGGCCGCCTTCCCGCAGGAAACCTTGAATCTCAGGACCTAAGGTGATGGGCGTCGCCATTGCCTGGTGATCAATAAACTGACGCTGGGCGTTGTCTGAGGCGGCGGCGGCGGAAATGGTTCCGACCAAGCAGGAGTGGGGACTGCGATCACAGGTGAAGAGGGCGACTGTAATTTCACCCATGTCCTCAGAGGGATATATCTGAACGATCAAATCCCGGGTGTCAGTATCGGCCAACCTAATATTTGAAGGCAGGCGCATAATCACATCTGCCGGCAAGTGTTGCTGTATCAGTTCGAGCTGGGGGATAAATATTTCTGCCGGCCTAGCAGTCGCCCTGGGAGCAGCCACAACCCAGCCCAATAGTACAGAGGCGGCTATCAAACCTGGTCTCAACATCTGAATCAATTCCTTGGTGGCGGTCACGATCAGGCCGTCACTCACTTGAGGCGTTGCCAGTCAGTGTTTCACCGAATGCAAGTTAAGTGAGTGAGCAGTAACTATTTTTAATGGCGTTTCGGTAAACCAGGGGTTAGTCTATATATAGAGCTTTAATACTCAAAACTGAGCTAATAAAACGCTATATACGGAACCCTTAGATGGCGTCTGCTGAAATTCTGGTTTCTGAGAACCCGCTGGCTTAAAAGTTCCCATTTTTCATTGGATGGTATCAGCAATGGAAAGTTTTACCCGACGAGAAACGCTGGCTTTGACTAGGAGTAGTCCTGGTCGTTTGTCTTATTTGGCGAGAATTGGCATTGTTGTCCCCCAGAAGTCGGATACGCCTAGTCCGGTGACGCTGCTGTACACTTGGGAGCAGATTTTAGAGATTCGCGCCATCAATGTTTTGAGGCAAAAGGCCTCATTTCAGACTATTCGCAAGATTGTTAGTTTTTTGGAGTCGTGTGGGTTTGATAAAAAACTGAGGGACAAGCACTTGGTCGTCTTGAATGATGAGGTTGATTGGGTGATGCCTGATGCGGCGGAAATCCCTCGGATTATGAGGGTGGCGGGCAAAAACAGCCAGAAAACAGAGGGGCAGTTTCTATTGATGGCGATTCCCCCTCTCTCTGATTTGATTAAGGACGTTTGGGAGACAGCTTGCAGCTCAAAGGTGATTGATTTTGAGAGCTTTAAAAATCGAGTCAAGGCGCACTCAGATCAAGAGTAATGCTTGATGGGGGCGCTCAAATTCATGTTTGATCAAGCTACCCAATCTTTAGTAGTGGATTTTTGCTGCCTGAGAGATGGCAACCCTGGCTCAATGCCCTATTTAACGACTTCCTTTGGGATCGAGGGCGTCCCGCAGGCCATCGCCGAGCAAATTGAAAGCCAGTACTGTCAGAGTGATGAACAGCCCAGGGAATAGAATTGTCCAAGGAGCGGAGAGAGAATAGCCTCCCTTAAAGGCGTCGGAGAGCATTGTCCCCAGTTCGGGGGTAGGGGGTTGCGCCCCAAGACCTAGAAAACCCAGTCCGGCTGCTTCTAAGGTGGCGCAGCCAATCGCCAGCGTTGCTTGAACCACCACAGGAGCAAGGCTAGCGGGAAGGATGTGAAGGAAGATGATGCGTCTGGGGGTGGCGCCGAAAGCTCTCATCGTCTGAACAAACTCCTGTTCTCGCAAGGACAATGTCATACTGCGGGTGAGACGAATGAACTTGGGGAGTTGAACTAAACCCACCGCGAACATGACGCTGACGACACTGGGGCCAGTGACGGTGACGATCGCGATCGCTAGCAGAATTGACGGAAACGCTAGCATGACATCCGTTAGCCAGCTCACAACCGTTTCTAACCGCCCTCGAAAGTACCCTGATAACACGCCCAACAGCACCCCGATCGCCATGCCAATAGCCACGGATACCAGGCCAATCAACAATGATGTCTGCAAACCATACCAAACTTGACTGAGAATATCTCGCCCTAAGCCATCGGCGCCGAACCAGTGTTCTGCCGTGGGTGGACTCAGGCGAGCCGCATAGTCCCGATCGGCAGCTGGATTGTAGGGCCTGAGAACAGG
>JAKSDM010000221.1 GCA_022360135.1 Pseudanabaenales cyanobacterium
ACGATGTGTTTGACTCCGAGACGGGGATCGATAAAAACAAGCCTCAATCTTTAGTCAACTTGACGGGAAATAAGTCGTTGATCTTCTGGCTGGGCAATCTCAGTTTGGGGCTGGGGATTATAGGGATTGTTGCGATCGCAGTTTGGCAACATGATCCCACAGTAATAGCCCTGATTCTACTCTGTTGCGCCCTCGGCTACTGCTACCAGGGCCCTCCCTTCCGATTGGGTTATCAGGGGTGGGGAGAAATTCTCTGCTTTTTCAGCTTCGGGCCATTGGGAGTTGGAGCGGCGTACTACAGCCAAACTCAAACCTGGTCAGATGTCAGCTTGGTTACTGCCATTATTATTGGCGTCACCACGAGTTTGGTCCTCTTCTGCTCCCATTTTCACCAGGTGGAGGACGATATAGCAGCAGGGAAACGATCCCCCATCGTCCGTCTGGGAACCCAGAAAGGGGCTCAGCTCCTACCCTGGATTTGTGGAAGTATCTATGCCCTTACAGTGTTTGCTGTCATACTGAAGCTTTTTCCCCTGTGGACTTTGTTGATTTTTGCCAGCATCCCGCCAGCAGTGCGGCTCTGTCAGCACGTTGGACAATTTTATGACCAGCCAGAACAGGTCAGTAACGCCAAGTTCATTGCCATTGGCGTCCATTTTTGGAGTGGCCTGCTATTGAGCTTCGGTTTCCTTCTGCCGTTTGGATAATGCTCTACCAATTTGAGTTTCGCCCCTATCGTCGTCGTTTTAGGTCAGCCCTGAAAACTCATCACGGTAGCTGGACACATCGAGAAGGCATTATTATACGGCTGATGGATAATCAAGGGCAAGTCGGCTTTGGTGAAATTGCCCCTCTTTCCTGGTTTGGGTCAGAAACCCAGGAGCAGGCCATCGATTTCTGTAAACATTTCCCCAAAACAGTTTCAGCAGAGACGATGCTGTCGATTCCGGCTGAACGGTCGGCCTGTCAGTTCGGATTCGAATCCGCTATAAGGCAATTTAATCAGAATTACTCCTCCCCCTTTTTAAGAGGATTTGGGGAGGATCCTTGCAGCAAGGGAGTTGATCACTCAATACCTCCCCACCTATGCTGCGCGCTGCTTCCTACCGGAGAAACCGCTCTCCAAGCATGGCAGACGTTTTGGCAGGCTGGGCGGCGCACCTTCAAGCTAAAAATTGGAGTGGCTCCGATTCAACTGGAACTGGATTGGTTAACTCAGCTAGCAGAGTTACTCCCACAGGGCGCCAAACTCAGGCTAGACGCCAATGGCGGCTTGACCAAACCTGAGGCGCATCAGTGGTTGGAGCAATGCGATCGGCTTGATGTTGAATTTCTGGAGCAACCGTTACCGCCCAACCAGTTGCCAATTATGTTACAGCTGAGTAATCGGTATCAAACTCCGATTGCCTTGGATGAATCTGTGGCGACGCTGCAACAGCTAAAAACCACCTATTTTCAAGGATGGCGAGGGATCTTTATCATTAAACCGGCGATTTTAGGTTTCCCCTCTCAATTGAAACAGTTCTACCAAACCCACGCCTTTGATATTGTTTTCTCATCAGTTTTTGAAACCGCTATCGGCAGAGACGCCATCCTCTCCCTAGCCGCTGAAATCTCCAACCACTCCGCCCTGTTTGGATTGGTGAAGTCGGCCCAAGCGATATCGCAGGGTAAGGAAGATCGGACTAGCAATCCCGATACCTTGCTTCCCGGGTCGGAGTCGGGAAGCAAAGGAGCCCCACGCGCGCTTGGTTTTGGCGCCCAAGCTTGGCTTGAATCAGACGGCCTGGATTCTCCTGACTTTGAAAAAGTATGGCAGTCTCTCTAACGCCATTGATGAAGCCATTGAATGATTTCGGGGCTCAAAGGATGGCGATTACGTTCAGCCGTACCAATACAAACGTGACGGGTCAGGGCGCTTGCCAGGAGGTGAGGCTTGTCTGAACTGTCTGTTATCTGATAATTAATTTCAAAGGTGTTGGCATCCTTAGATTGAGGGGTCAGATGAATCTTGAGCCGATCGCCGCAGAACATTGGGCGGCGAAAATCTATAGCTGCATGAACAATGGGAACTACGATCGCACCGCCCCCAAAAAATGTTTTCAAGTTCACCCCTGAGGCGGCTAATGACGCCTCATAAGCTTCGTGGCACAAATTCAACACATTGGCGAAATAGACAACCCCAGCCGCATCCGTCTCATGAAATCGGACCATACGTTGATAAATAAATGACATGATTCCACAATTACCTACGAACGCAACTTAGCATTAGCCATGAACTCCCTTTTCCGATTACCTTCAGGATGTGTGCTTCGGCCCGCTCGGCCTGAGGATATCTGGAGTATTCGGCGGCTAGTGCTGTCAGCAATGCTCGATCCAACCCAGCTTCGCTGGTCTCAATTTTGGTTGATTGAATGCGAGGATACTGTGGTGGCGTGTGGACAACTACGCAATTTTCCTGACGCTCAAGAATTGGGTAGTTTAGTTATCGCCTCAGCCTGGCGAGGTAAGGGTTTCGGAAAATATCTAACTCAATACCTGATCCAGCAATCCACCCAACCACTCTACTTGGAATGTTTGGGGCGCAGACTGGCTGCGTTTTACTCAAATCTTGGTTTCATCTCCGCTAATTGGCAAGACTTGCCCCCTGCGCTCAAGCGGAAGTTTGGACTATCGACATTGGCCACACGGATTTTCCGCATACCCTTGTTTATCATGAAATATCAAGCGGAGATGAACCGCCGCTGATGCCTGTTTGAATCACTGCTTACCTTGACTTAAGACGATTACGAAATTCATGGGCCGCCTGAGGATTTGGGATTTCTTTAGCGAGGGAGTCAATCAATTGATTAGGAGAACTCGGCGGGTTTTTGGCAAATACTTCTTCTACGATGAAAGACGCTATTGGACCAATACAGTAAGCAAGCGCTTGCTCACAATGTTCTAGGAATATCGGATCTAGGTCGGCTGGCTGTTCAACTTTGGGAGGCGACGTAGCCGGAGGGGGAATCGAACTTGTTTTTTTAAGGGACTTAGAGGATGGAATAGATTGATCAGTTCTCTTTCCATTAGCCAGCTCTATGGGCTTAGCCTTCGGGCCATTTTCTTGAGCCAGTGCTGTCCGTTTAGGAACTGCATGCGTTTTAGAAGTTGTAAGGGTTGAATTACTATCCTCAGACCTTTGCTTGACGGCGGGGGGAGGACTGGGTTTTGCTGGGAATTTTGGCGGAGACGCTTGAGCCAGTTGCTCTGCTATCAGTAGTTCAGGGTCCTTTAGGGGGACTGGCTTTGCTTTTTGTGATTGCTGGGTCAAGGATGGCGCGATCGCAGATAAATCGCTTTTTTCCGGGTGCTCTAATTGTTTCTCTTTCCAAACAGTAATGTAATTGAACTTTTTGACTAATAAACAAAAATTTCCAGCATCAAGTTCCTGTTGACAGAGATTCTTTGCTGTCTGCAGGAGGCGCATGGAAAAAGCTAA
>JAKSDM010001041.1 GCA_022360135.1 Pseudanabaenales cyanobacterium
AATTTCAGGTCGATCATCTTAATGTTGTCGTCTTGAATCTTTTTCAAGACTTCTTCTGGGGTCGCCATGAATTACTCCTTGCCTCTAAGTGATTTCCAAATCTTATAAGGGAGAATGTTCGTTAGATGCAGTTGATCTAAAATAACCGAATGGTTAATATTGCTAGAACTGAATAGTTCTAGTGTTAGAGAAATTACTGCATTCGAACGCACTATCGTGCTTGCTTCCAGATATTTTTGGTTTTCGCCGAAAACAGTTTCAAATTAAAGCCTGATGCTTGACACATCAGGCTTTTGCTTAACTGAATAATCCTAGGAACAGGGACGGGCAGATTTTGTATCTGTTAATACAAAGTGCGATGGTCGTATGCGCAAAATGCATCAGGAAACACTATCGTTTCACCGTCCTGCCTGACGTTAAAAAAAGTTTGAGATTTGTACTCTCTAGCAGGGTATTCACTTAATTCTCAGTTCTCACCCCTTGATCGCCTTGAAGTAGGCATACTATTGTAAGCTTAGAGTCAATGACAACGACCTTGCCAAAACACATGAATTGAAATAACACTCAAGTGTGAGAAACTGGAAATTGGAAAATCCAATAGTTTTTTTGCAAAATATTGAGAAATATAAAAAATATTGATTGTTGATTCCTCTGTTTAAGCCTCGCTCAGGGTGAAAGGGCATCCGGGTGAAATTGTAGCTGGACTGAAAAACGAGTGACTTTTTCGCTTGGCATTGATTTTGGCTCCTCAGGCGCTCGGGCTATCGCGGTTGATGCTGAGCGCACTATAAAAATTCAGATACAGCGAAATTACCCTGAACAGGGAAATCCAAATTGGGTTGATATCTGGAAACAAACCCTTTTTTCCCTGATTGAGCAAATTCCAGTGGACATTCGGCGACGAATCGGCGCGATCGCGATTGATGGGACCTCAGCCACTGTTTTGCTCTGTGATGATCGAGGTGAACCTATCGCCAACCCTATCCTCTACAACGATGGGCGAGGTAAATCAGTTCTGACTATCCTCAGCGCCATTGCGCCATCCAATCATCCCGTGATCAGTGCAACTTCCACCCTGGCGAAGTTACTCTGGTGGTGTGATGGAAAGCCCAATCAACCGCCTCACAGAGCCCATTTTTTAATGCACCAGGCAGACTGGCTGGGTTTTTTGCTCCACAACCAGCTGGGCGTCAGTGATTATCACAACGCGCTTAAACTGGGCTATGACGTGGGGAAATTGGACTACCCTGACTGGCTTACTCAACTAAAAATTTCCTGTCTGCTGCCAGAGGTGGTTGAGCCAGGTTGCACGATCGCCCAAGTGTACGCCCCGGTTGCAACCCGACTGGGCCTACCGAAAAATTGTCAGGTCTGTGCAGGCACCACAGATAGTATCGCCGCTTTTCTAGCCAGTGGGGCTGAACATCCAGGAGAAGCCGTCACCTCTTTAGGCTCAACCCTAGTGCTGAAGCTATTAAGCCGAACTCGTGTTGACAAGCGCGAATATGGCGTTTATAGCCACCGTTTGGGAAATCTTTGGCTGGTCGGAGGCGCTTCCAATAGCGGGGGAACCGTACTCCAGCAATTCTTCGATGATATCGAAATCAGAAAACTCAGCTCACAAATCCCAGCTGAACAAGCCAGTCCTTTAGATTACTATCCACTATCTAAGCCAGGAGAACGTTTCCCCATCAATGATCCTGAATTCTTGCCTCGACTGGAGCCTCGCCCTCAGGAACCTGCCGCCTTCCTGCACGGTATTTTGGAAGGAATCGCCCATATTGAAGCGACCGGATACCAACTGCTTCAGACCCTTGGAGCTACTCCACTGACGCGGGTTTATACGGCTGGCGGAGGGGCTCAAAACAATGCTTGGACGACTATTCGGGAAAGACACTTGCAAGTTCCGGCGATCGCTTCTCGCCAGACTGAAGCCGCCTATGGAGTCGCTCTACTTGCACTTGAGTCGCTGGGGGAGGGGCATGATGCTGTCATGCCCCAGCAGATACCCTGACAATATTTTTTCTAGAAACCCCTACTGGGTAAACTGATTGCCGCGCCGGTATTGCTGATAGGCGGCGACAAATAAGCCAGCTAAGGTAACAGGAATTAATCCGAGAATAATACCCACGAGCAAAGGTTCAACCACTTTAATACTCCTTTTCAACCGAGTTGGCTATCACATTAAGGCTTTAGATTTCTTACCTATACTTCATAATAGTCTGTAAAAGCGCTTTCCTGCTTGGGTCAATGGCAAGGTTAGGAGTTTAGCCGGAATCTAAGGCAGAATAGTAATCACAAAGAATTTTAAGAAAAAAAAGGATTTCGAACCATTTCTGGCCACTCATAGTCTTGCCTGATTTGCTTAGAAAACTTTAAGCTATGTAATCATAACGAAACGTTATTTATCCCTGGCTACTTACTCTTGACTCCGGACACCTTAGAAAAGCAAACATCTGGCGCTGTTAATGTCACTCAGCGAATTATTGTTGCGGTGATGTGTCTGCTATTCGCTATTGTGCTGATTGTATTGGGCATTCAGCATTTCAGGGTTTCTGACCCCTATGTGCAAGAAGTTCTGTCCTTAACTGGCCATCCAGTTAGGGGAAAAGCTAT
>JAKSDM010000673.1 GCA_022360135.1 Pseudanabaenales cyanobacterium
ACATAAACGATGCATTTGCTTCTATCTATAAGCTTTCAAGTAATCTACTCTCATTTCCTCTTGTCGATAATTTTCCAGCCAGTATCCTTCTTGGTCACAGTGGAATTGTTCTTCCCAAAGGGGAATTTTTCCGAGTTTAGTCGTAATAATATATTGAGGCACGGCAAATCCTGTGATGTACCCGAGCAGGCCTCTCATAATCTCGCGACCTTTTTCTACACTGGTAACGAAGTGGGAAACCCCACTAACATTGTCGCAGTGATAAAGATAATAGGGGCGAACTCGAATTTTGAGCAAGCCAGTTAAGAGCGATCGCATTGTCTCTAAATCATCGTTGACACGCTTCAACAGTACACTTTGATTCTGCACGACAACTCCATGTCTTAGCAGTCGATCGCAAGCATTTGCCGCATCTGGTGTAATTTCCTTTGGGTGGTTGAAATGAGTGTTTAGCCAAATAGGATGGTACTTGCTGAGCATGTCGCAGAATTCTGGTGTAATCCGCTGGGGAAGCAATACTGGGTAACGACTACCAATTCGGATAATCTCTACATGTTTGATTTGGCGGAGGCGAGAGATAATAAATTCCAACTTATCGTCTCCATATGTTAAGGGATCTCCCCCTGTCAGCAGCACATCACGAATGTCCGGATGGCTAGCAATATAGTCAAAGTCCGCTTGCCAAGACACCGCTTCACTTTGCTCGAAATAAGTGCCGTTTAAATCTGTTGTGTGATATTTACGGGTACAGTGACGGCAATATACAGCACAGGACTCCGTCACTAACATAATTACCCGATCTGGATATTTATGAACAACCCGGTTGGTTTTTCGATAAACTGTATCACCCACTGGGTCATCCTCTGCGCCAGGAAAGGCAATAAATTCTTCTGGATGAGGCACTGCTTGTCGCCTAATCGGACAATTCACATCATCTTTAGCCATTAGGGATGCATAGTATGGAGTAATGCTCCAACGATACTTACCCTTCGACTCTCTGATAGCTTGTTCCTCGGATTCTGTAACATTAATCCATTCCTTTAGTTGTTCTAATGTTGTAATGCGATGCTTGAGTTGGGATTTCCAATCATCCCAGACAAGCTGATGCTTTCGTATTTTAGTAGCTATCATGAGGAACCTCCTTGATTAGAAACTTTGACTTTGATGGAAAATTGACCTTTAAGTTCGATAACTTTAGAGAGTGTTTTTAAATTCACCAAACGGTATGTTTTGCCTGCCTTTTTTGGCGCAAGAAATATCTCCCCTTCAGGCATTGAGAAAGGGCTGTAAAATTTCCAGAACTCTGGATTATCTCTCTAGTATGTTAGATTGGGCGTCTTTGATTAAAACACTAATCATTGGTTCTAGGCAGACGCACACTTTCTGACGAAACTAAATCAGATTTCTACAATATCTTTGGGGTAAATCCTTTCTTGGAATTCTAAAAGACAATGATTAGCCTCTCCCTCATCTTTTCCAATAGACAAGGCGGATATAATTCCATACGAGGCTAGCAAATTTGCATTCGTGATGATAATCCCTTTCTTTTGCTGTCGGGGAACATACAAAAGATCGATAGTTTTAGAATAAAGCTGTTCGCAGGAATGGATTCCTCGCACTTCTAAATGAGAATTGTCAATCAATACGACTTCCTGAATGTAATTTTCTCCGAAAAGTTGAACAGCAATTTCATGTATATGGGTTCCTCCCGTTCGACGAGGGTTTATTTCTACGAAATAAACGTTATTATTTTCATCAACGACGCAATCGATGTCCATATAGCCAACGTATCCTAAATCTTGCACCTTTCTAGTTAGTCGATCGCCTTTTTTGAACAGAGAAGAACACCAAGGAGCGCTATACAGCTCCTTCGAAATGATATTGCCCACGAAACAAACCTCGTCATCGAAAACTTGGTTGACCAGACAAGTGAAAACAGGATTTCCTTTAATTTTGGGTGGAATATAGTATTCGACAGAAGGACTTAGAGTTTTATTTGAACCAGAAT
>JAKSDM010000381.1 GCA_022360135.1 Pseudanabaenales cyanobacterium
CTTATAGCCATGAACCATCGTTCGCTAATTGCCTGCTTAGGTCTTTGCCTTTTTGTCGCTACGGGACTGTTCTGGAGTCCGCCTGTAAAGCCGCAAACCAGTTATGTGGCGAGGGGAACGGGCGGCGCTGTCGCAAGTGTGGACGCCCGGGCGACGCAAATTGGCATTGAGGTGTTACGCTCTGGCGGCAATGCGGTAGATGCTGCGGTCGCCGCCGCCGCTGTCTTAGGGGTGGTGGAACCCTTTTCAGCCGGGATTGGGGGGGGCGGATTTATGGTTATTTATCAGCCTAATGGCGATACGGTCATCACTCTGGATGGGCGCGAAGAAGCTCCCTTGGCCGTCACCCCTGATCTTTTCCAAGACCCCGATAGTCCGACCGGAGCCCCCTTACCTTTTTTCCCTAATCGCATTAGCAACGGGTTAGCGGTTGGGACGCCAGGAACCCCCTTGAACTGGGCCACCGCCGTAGAGCGATATGGGACAAAGTCTCTGGCGGATTTGCTCCAACCCGCGATCGCTTTGGCCGAGGATGGCTTCACTGTAGATGCAACCTTTGCTGAACAAATTGGGCGAAATCAAGAACGGTTTGCCGCCTTTTCTAGCACGCAAGCGCTTTATCTCCCAAGGGGCGCAGCGCCAGCTGTGGGCAGCCGCTTTCGTAATCCAGATATGGCCCGAACCTATCGAATCTTAGCTGAACAGGGGGTTAACGCCTTTTATCGAGGCGAAATTGGCGCGGCGATCGTCCAGACCGTCCAGCAGCCCCCCATTGTCGCTCGGCCTCCCTTTAAGGTTTGGCCGGGACGCATGACTTTGGCCGACTTAGATCGCTACGAAGTCAGAGTGCGACCTGCAGTAGAAAGTACCTATCACAACTATCGTTTTTATGGAATGGGTTTGCCCAGTAGCGGCGGCGTCACTGTGGCGCAAACCTTAAACTTGCTAGAAGCTTATGACCTCAGCAGCTTGGAGCCAGAGCAGGCTCTCCATTGGCTGATTGAAGCGGAACGGCTGGCATTTGCCGATCGCAACGCCTACCTCGGCGATCCAGAATATGTGGATGCCCCCTTAGCAGGGTTATTGAGTCCGGAATACACCGTCCATCGCCGCCGCATACTGCCCTCAAAAGCCCCAGGCAATCAGGCGGACTACCGAGCGACAGCGGGGAATCCTCTTCCCTATCAACAGGATCCCAGCCCTAGTCTGACCGCGCCGCTGTCGTCGCTGATCTCACAAGACGGGGAAGGGCTGTCTACAACTCATCTGACCGTCGTGGATGGAAATGGTATGGTCGTTTCTTACACCCTTACTTTGGAATCCACCGGCGGATCGGGCATGGTGGTGCCGGGGTATGGTTTCATCCTGAACAATGAGTTGACGGATTTTGACGTAAAAACTCCTCACCCCAATGCGTCAGAACCGGGAAAGCGGCCCCGCAGCAGTATGGCTCCCACGATTGTCCTAGCGCCTGATGGCGGTCTGCTGGCCTTTGGCTCCCCGGGGGGATCTACCATCATCACTACCGTGTTAGGCATCACAGTTAATGCAATTGATTTTGGCATGGATTTGGCGGGCGCGATCGCCGCCCCCCGACTCTCCCAGCGCAATAGTGGCGTTACCTTGGTGGATCAAGGGTTTGAGAATACAGAGTTGGGCAAACAACTATCTGCTAGGGGACATGTGTTGAGGCCAACCTCAGAAATTGGGGCGGCCACTGGCGTGTATGCTACTCCATCTGGACGTCTGACAGCGGTGGCGGAACCGGTTCGACGAAGGGGAGGGAGCGCCATGACTTTGAGGTAAAAGGCGTCAGAATTTTCCCTCGAAGCGCAATCCGTTATCACGAAACCCTTGTGGAATTTTTTTCCACAATCAGACATGTACACTCAGCGCCCAAAATCGCCGCTTGACCAGTTTAGGACCTGACTGAGCTGGATCAACGCTTTGCCAAACAACGTATCAATCTGGGGCTAGGGTTCGGTTCATTCAATCTGGCAAACTTTAACGCTCACTCTTTGGA
>JAKSDM010000902.1 GCA_022360135.1 Pseudanabaenales cyanobacterium
TTCCTAGTAGGTTGTTAATCCTTGTAGGATGGGATCTGTTGGAATAGTTTAGGAGGCGCAGGCTCAGGTGCCTATAAAACTTGGCGTCATTGGCGGCGGGGTAATGGGAGAAGCTCTCTTATCCCGCCTTCTTGTTCAAAAAATCTACACACCGGAGGAGGTCGTCGTTGGCGAACTGAATCCCGAGAGGCGCAACTTTCTAACCGCTCAATATGGAATTAACGCGACAGCTGATAACCGAGAGGCGATCGCAGCGGATGAGGTTGTATTGCTGGCTATCAAACCTCAGATATTTGATCGGGTGGCTCCAGAGTTAGCGGCTATGTCCCTACCTGGCCTTCCCCCCTTATTAGTTTCAATTTTGGCGGGAGTGACACTCGCTACCCTCGAATCCTCTGTTCCCGGTTGGCCCGTTATTCGGGCAATGCCTAACACGCCCGCTACAGTGGGGGCGGGGATGACTGCGATCGCAGGCGGAGCTCAAACCCAAGCCGAACACCTAGAAAAAGCCCGATTGATTTTTCAGTCGGTTGGAGACGTAGTAGAAATCCCCGAGCATCTGATGGATGCAGTCACAGGACTTTCTGGATCGGGTCCGGGGTATGTCGCAATCTTGATTGAGGCCTTGAGCGATGGCGGCGTCGCGGCAGGGCTACCCAGAGCCGTAGCGACTCAACTGGCTCTACAAACCGTGTGGGGAACCGCCCAACTCCTCCATGAAACGGGGTTGCATCCCGCTGTTTTAAAGGATCAGGTAACCAGTCCAGGGGGAACAACGATCGCCGGCATTGCGCACTTAGAGCAATCCGGATTCCGATCAGCCCTAATAGAAGCAGTTCGAACCGCCTGTAAGCGCTCAAAAGAGTTGGGAGCCTAAGCTTAAGCAAATGAGCATTTCAATTTGCCTATTTTCTTTCAGGAAATGCAGTCAGCTGTCAACCTAGCTTAATGGCCGACCGACGCGAGGTTCGGTGCCAGCCAAGAGTCGTTCAATGTTTTTACGGTGACGCAGGATCACATAGAGTCCTCCGGCAATCGCCATTAATTGATAGGGAAACGGCTGTTGGTAGAAAATCATCAATACAGCGGCGGCGATCGCAGCGGACATAGACGCTAAGGAAACAATCTGGAAACCTGCCAGCACCACTGCAAATACCACTAAAACTCCTAAACCCACGGGCCAGAACATAGCCAGCAAGATTCCTAAGCCCGACGCCGCAGACTTCCCCCCGGTGAAATTTAGCCAAATAGAACGACTGTGCCCTAACATCACCATCAGCCCAGCCAAGGTAATCATCCAATGTAATCCCGTTTGATAGCTGGACAATCCTGAAGAATATACTGACACCATGATCAGATATAGCCAGCGGACAGCAACGATGGTTAAGGCTCCCTTCAGTATGTCAATGATCAGAGCCGCTAAGGCCGCTTTTTTGCCGACGACTCTGAGGACATTTGTTGCTCCTGTGCTGCCAGAACCATGCTGGCGAATATCAATCCCCTTCAAGAATTTAGCCAACCAATAACCCGTTGGGATTGATCCCAGCATGTAAGCCATCAA
>JAKSDM010001668.1 GCA_022360135.1 Pseudanabaenales cyanobacterium
CAGTGCGTTCCGAGTCAACCGCTGATGATTGTGATGGAAGGGGTTTCTCCCTATTTGAGCAAAGCGGAAAATCAGGCATTGATCTCACAAATTCATGATTGGCTGGCGCCTGCAGAGTTTATCTTTGATGTCCTCAGTCGTAAATCGGCCAAAAACTCAAAGCGTCACGACACCGTTTCTAAAACCAATGCGGAGTTCAAGTCAGGAATCGATAGCGGCAGAGAAGTAGAAACCTGGGGTCCAGGCATTACCCTTAAAGCCGAAATTTATTATCTCACCCAATTTGCCAAGCACCCTCAACGCCTTCCTCTCTGGGCAAGATACCTATCCTTCATCCTCCTCCCCCTCTTCAAAAACTCAGGTCGCATCCTACACCTCCAAATCACCAATGACCCATGACTATCCAAAAGATAATTGCCGAATAGGAGTTGATTCTGTGGGCGCAGAAATCTGCAGCGATTAAGAGATATCGGTTTTTTGTGCAATTGATTTTTGTTATTTTTCACCTGTTGGTTGAAATGCTCATTGCCCACTATCCCCTACCCACTACTCACTACCTACTACCATGTTCAAAACCTACCACCGCATGATGGACGTTGCAGGCCCTTATAACCCACAACTGCAAAAGGCTCTTCTTCTATCCGTCATCGCCTCCATCATTCAAGGCATTATCTTCGCCCTTTTCTTTCCAATGCTCTCAGCATTGATGACTCAACCCATTGACGCCCAGCGGGTCTGGGCGCTGCTAGCGCTCTTCGGATTTCTCGTAATAATTGAAGGGCTGATGCGTTGGAAAGAATTGGACTTTTCCTGGATGACATCCAGCGATGTCGCCCATGATAGCCGTTTAAGACTGGCTGAGCAACTGCGGCGGATGCCTTTGCAAGAACTTAATCGCCGACGGTCGGGCGATCTGAATGTGGTTATGAGCGGCAATGTCGGTGAGATTGTCATGTGGATTGGCAGCCTGGCGACCCTGGTGATCCAGACCATCGTAACGCCGTTCATTATTGTGCTAGTGACGCTGATTGTGGATTGGCGATTGGCGCTGGCGTTGCTAGCGACCTTTCCGCTGGCTGTGCCAGTCTATCGCTATATAAGAACTCTGGTTAGGACCACTTTGAGAGAAGTGTCAGCGGCGGATGCTGAGACCGCTTCTCGGGTGGTGGAGTATGCCCAGGGGCTGCCAGTGCTGCGGGCGACGAAGCAGGTGGGGGAGCGATCGCAACGACTGCAAGCCGCCCTTGAACATCAGCGCCAGGTGCAAGCAAAGGGGCAACGCTTAGGCAGTCTGCCCTTGATTGTAATGGCAACCCTGGTGGAAGTTGGCATCCTTGTGGTCATTGGCCTGGGAATTCAGTTCATTTTGCTGGGCAGTCTGTCCATTCCCGCCTTATTTGCCCTGATTGTGATCGCCATGCGATTCAGCGAACCCCTGGCGCAACTGATCGCGTATGCGAGTATTTTTGACTTGATGGAA
>JAKSDM010001193.1 GCA_022360135.1 Pseudanabaenales cyanobacterium
GCGGCCCATCTGGTCAAAGTTGACTATGTAGCGCAGACACCTCTGGTTGAGGCTAAAAATGCGATTTTCCGGGAAGCCCCGACCATGTTTGGCGAATCCTTTACCTTCGAGCAGGGAAACTTTGCCACAGGCGATTTGGCGACGGCGACAGCCAACGCCGCTGCGACGATTGAGGCGACCTACACAACCGTGACTGAACTGCACGCCCCCATGGAGCCCCACGCCGTCATCGCCCACTGGCATGGGACAGACTCCCTCACAGTCTATGAGCCCTCGCAGTGGGTGATGGGCTCCCAACGGACGTACGCTGAACTGTTCGGTATCCCCTTGGAGCGCCTGCGCGTTATCACCCCTTACCTGGGGGGGGGCTTTGGCTGTAAAGTCTTCCCCTGGCCCCACAGCATTCTGTGCGTTGCCGCCGCCCGCCAGCTCCAGCGTCCCCTCAAGCTGGTCCTCAGCCGGCGGCAGATGACCGCAAATTCCGGACATCGTTCCGAAACGGAGCAAGTGATTCGGCTGGCGGCAACGACGGATGGCGCCCTGAGGGCGATCGCGCACGAGGTGAAATCCTGCACATCGCCTTTAGATGACTTCACCGAACCCTGTACAAGTATCACGCCAGTTATGTACGCCGCCCCCAACCTGCGGCTAAAACAGGACCTGGCGGTGATGAATGTGGGCACGCCGACATTTATGCGAGCGCCGGGTGAAAATCCGGGTCTCTGGGCGCTGGAATCGGCCATGGATGAACTGGCCTGGTCGTTGCAGTTAGACCCGGTGGAGCTGCGGCTCAAAAACCAGACTCGGGAGCACCAACGGCGGGGATTACCGTTCTCGGCCAAGCATTTCGCCGATTGCCTGAAAGTGGGCGCAGACCGGTTCGGCTGGCGGGATAGGCCCCTGCAACCGCGCTCCTTAACCCGCGATGGGAAACAGGTGGGTTGGGGGATGGCGGCGGCGACATTCCCGGGTTATCGCGGGTCAGGGTCAGTCAAGGTGCGGCTATTGCCGGACAATACCGTCCATGTTCTGACTGCCGGGAATGATATGGGTACGGGCGCCTACACCATGGTGGCGATGGCGGCGGCGGAAACGCTGGGGACGCCAGTTGAAACTGTGCAGGTGGAAATGGGTGACTCGCAACTCCCGGATGGCGGAATTGCGGGCGGCTCCCAGATGACCGCCTCTCTGGCTCCGGCTGTGATAGCGGCTTGTCAAAAGGTGCTCAAAGTAGCTAATGTTGAGACCGCCCAGGCGGCGTTCGCCGCCCTTCGCCAGTCTAATCGGTCAGCATTCGAGGCCACTGCCTCATCTGCGCCGGGTGATGAGGCGCAGCAATGGGCGTTCCAGTCCTGGGGCGCCCACTTTTGTGAGGTCACCGTGGATGAAGCGATTGGGCGCCTGCGGGTAACCCGTTGGGTATCAGTCATGAACATCGGCCGCGTGATTAATGCCAAGACTGCCGCCAGTCAGGTTCGCGGCGGCGTGATCATGGGTATTGGGCAGGCTCTGATGGAAGACTGTCAATTTGACCCAACCATTGGCTGTCCGGTGGTTTACGATCTCGCTACTTACCACTTTCCGGCCCACGCCGACATTCCCAGAATTGAAGTAGCGTTTGTCGGCGAGCCCGATCTCAACTTCAATCCCGCTGGTGTCAGGGGAGTGGGGGAAATTGGCATCACGGGGGTTTCGGCGGCGATCGCCAACGCCGTTTACCATGCTACCGGCAAGCGGCATCGCAATCTGCCGCTAACACCCGATAAATTGGTGCTGGGATAACGGGTGAAGGAAGCAAACTAAGAAACTGGGGTAGC
>JAKSDM010000878.1 GCA_022360135.1 Pseudanabaenales cyanobacterium
AGGGGCCGGGGGGGATGTGCGCATTACCGCCGCCAATCTGGAGGTTGCTAATGGGGCTCAGTTGATTGCCGCTACCTTTGGTCGTGGGGATGCAGGCAATGTGATTATTGAGGTAACGGAGACGGCGAGTTTCGATGGCTTCAATAGCCTGACTGGCGCCCCCAGTGCTGCATTCAGCGGTATTGGCTTAAACGGGGCAGGGACCGGGGGGAATGTGCGCATTACCGCCGCCAATCTGGAGGTTGTTAATGGGGGACAGTTGATTGCCGCTATCTTTGGCCAGGGGGACGCAGGCGATGTGACTATTGAGGTGACGGAGACAGCTAGTTTCGATGGCTTCAATAGCCTTAATGACCGTACTCCCAGTGGCGCATTCAGCAGTATTCAGCCAGACGGGGCAGGGACCGGGGGGGATGTGCGCATTACCGCCGCCAATCTGGAGGTTGCTAATGGGGCTCAATTGAATACCGCCACCTTCGGCCGGGGGGACGCAGGCGATGTAATTATTGAGGTGACGGAAACGGCGAGTTTCGATGGCTTCAATAGCAGTAATGTCGCCCCCAGTGGCGCACTCAGCAGTATTCAGCCAGGCGGGGAAGGGGACGGTGGGGATGTGCATATTACGGCCGCCAATCTAGAGGTTACTAATGGGGCTCGATTGAGTGCCTCCACCTTCGGCTGGGGGGACGCAGGCGATGTGATTATTGAGGTGACGGAGACGGCGAGTTTCGATGGCTTCAATAGCCTTAATGGCGACGCCAGTGGCGCACGTAGCAGTGTTGCCCCAGATGGGGAAGGTGACGGGGGAGATGTGCGTATCACGGCCGCCAATCTGGAGGTTGCCAATGGGGCTCAGTTGGGAGGCAACTCCACTGGCTTTGGGAATGCGGGTAACGTCATTCTTCATATTCGTGAAAGATTACTGGCTAATGATGGAACCATTGCAACGAATGCTACATTTGCTTCAGGCGGCGAAATTATCATTAACGCGGGTGATATTTGCCTAGAAGGCGACAGCGACATTCAAACATTTGTAAATGTGGGTGAAGGCAGCGGAGGCGATATCGTGATCACCGCTGATTCAGTGATTGCTTTTGATGACAGCGATATCCTCGCCTTTGCTCAAGATGGACGTGGGGGTGATATCACTCTCAACACCTCGGCCTTTTTTGGTGAAAATTTCCACCCAAATGCGACCGTAACCGATCCGGAGGAATTGGATGGCAATGACCGCGTAGATCTCAATGCCAGCGGGGCAGTCTCAGGGGTGATCAGCCTGCCGGATGTGACCTTCATTGAAAACGATTTAGTCGAGTTGCCTGAGAGGGCCGTCAACCCTGATGTGCTGGTGGCCTCCAGTTGTGTAGTGCGTAGTCAAGCACAGACAGGTCGATTCATCATCACAGGGTCTGACAGTTTACCAGAGCGACCTGGAGAGGTGACGATTTTGCCGTATTCGACCGGAACGATCCGTCCCCTCCCGTCTGAGCAGTCGTCTGATGCTGGAGAGGCGCTCCCCTGGCGACGGGGAGAACCGATTGTCGAGTCTCAGGGCGTCTATCCGCTCACCGATGGACGCTTGGTTTTGAGTCGCGAGTGTTCTTGATTCAATTGGGACAATCCAGAATGTTAGGAGGCTCTGAGCAGCGTCTCTGTTTTATGCTTTTTAGCATGCACTTTTTAGCAATCATGGTAGGAAGATTTCGACAAACACATCTTCCAACCCTTGATTGCTCTTTGCCATCTCAGGAAAAGAAAATGATCGGTTACCTCCATGAATTATCGAGCCGACTGCTCTACTCTAAACAATAATCAGAGTTGGGCATGACATTTTTTGAAAACGATTTCGTTAAGTTATCTGAGAGGTCTGTCATCTCCAATATATTTAGTGACCTCCAGTTGTGTCGTGCGAGTCGCAAATGCAATAAGTAGCGCAAGCTCTCAATGATTTGTACCTGGATTGATGATACTGAGACCCTGAAGCAATGAGATGGAAATTCCTCCCTGGATTTAGTTTGGTTGTGCTGTTGGGCTTTGCACTCAGAGCCGCTGCTCAGTCGACGCCGTCGCTCCAAAGTCCGCTCCCGGCTGGTGTGCCCGAAGATGTAGACCCCATTGCGCCGCCTATCCCGGAACCCCCCCTGCCCTTGCCGGTTGCGCCCCCGGAGCCCTTGCCAGAACCGAGTCTCGAAACGCCTGCCACTCCTCCCCCAACAGCAGTCCCGGCGGCGCCGGATATCCGCTTCTCAGTTAGTCAAATTGAGGTGCTGGGTAGCACGGTTTTACAAGCGCAAATTGCGGCGCTGGTTAAACCCTACGAAAACCGCGACGTGGCCTTTGACGACTTGATTGAACTCCGTTCTGCTATCACCCAACTCTATATCGAGGACGGTTACATTACGTCTGGGGCTTTTCTGCCGATCAATCAGGACCTTAGTGACGGGGTTGTGCAAATTCAGGTGGTTGAGGGTGAACTGGAGCAAATTAGCATCACGGGTTTAAAGCGTTTGCGGCGGGGATATGTGCGCAATCGCCTAGCACTGGCCACTGCCCCCCCCCTCAATCAACAAGATTTAGAAGCAACGCTGCAACTTCTACAACTGAATCCGCTGATTGAGCAAGTGAATGCCGAACTGACGACTGGCCGTAGGCCGGGAAGCAACATTTTGCAGGTAGACCTGAAAGAATCCCCAGCTTTTCACGCCAACCTGGAAGGCGATAACTATCGCTCTCCGAGTATCGGTTCTGAGCAGTTTCAGGTAGGGCTGGCTCACGACAATTTTTTCGGCTTTGGCGATCGCCTCAACGCCGGGTATAGCACGACAGATGGGCTCGACAGTGTTGACGTCGCCTACGCTATTCCGCTCAATGCTCGAGAGGGGACGCTGAGATTACGGTATAACAACAATGATTCCCTGATCGTGGAAGAGGACTTCGAAGATTTAGGGATTCGCAGTGAAACGGAAACGTTCTCGATTAGCTTCCGTCAGCCCCTGACCAGAACACCCAGCCACGAATTGGCCCTTGGATTAGGGATCGACCGCCGCCGCAGTCAAACCTTCATCCTGGATGATGACCCCTTTTCCTTCTCAGTCGGACCAGAAGATGGTGAGTCTAACATCACAGTCATTCGATTTTTTCAAGACTGGGTTAATCGAGATGCACGAACGGTTCTGGCAGCTCGGTCTCAGTTCAGTTTTGGCATTGATGCATTTGATGCAACCGTCAATGACAGCGGGACAGACGGTCGATTTTTTACCTGGCTAGGACAGTTTCAGTGGGTGCAACAGCTGCCACATCGCATCCTATTGCTGGTTCGCGTCGATGCTCAACTTACCCCCGATTCTCTCCTTCCGCTAGAGCAGTTTAGCTTGGGAGGCGTCAATACAGTTAGAGGCTACCGCCAAAATCAACTGGTTTCAGACAATGGCGTCCTCAGTTCAGTTGAACTTCGCATTCCACTCACCGCTAATCCTCAGCGGTTTCAACTGACCCCATTTGTGGATGTCGGATATGCCTGGAATAACCGCACGCCCGGCCCGACCCCCAACACGATAGCAGGTCTAGGACTAGGAGCACGCTGGCAGATCGCGCCAACCCTGGCGGCCCGTCTAGATTATGGCGTTCCACTGGTCGAGATTGATGGCCGAGGTGGGTCACTGCAAGGTAACGGTCTCTATTTCTCTGTGCGCTATCAACCCTTCTAAAAGATGGATAGGAACATGCAAGAAACAACATATCGATGTAGGGACGCACAGGGCCGTGCGTCCCTACCGCAGACATACTTGAAAAATGGGTTTTACCTAATTGCGAATCCCATCAAGTCGAAACCAGAGAGCTTGTCTGGTATTAGGGGTCTCGAGGGGGGCCATGTTGCACAATCTGAAACAGAAATCGTTTTCTGCAACCCTCGTTGCAGAATTGCGCCAACTGTTTGTCCAGAAAGGAAATGTACTGCCAAGACACAATTGTTAGAGTATGACTATAGCAGTCCTAAATCAATCGTAAATTCTATGAACCGGATATCATCGTCAAATAGGGACGGCAATGCTCTAAAAAGTCTTTTGAATTTACAAATCATCTAGGATTGCTATATGTCGAGTATCAACTTAAACTGGAACAGCATAATCTGGGTGGCAATCAGCTATTAGCTAGGAGATAATGGCTGATAGCTGATTATTGAAGTCGCGGGAGAATCAGGGGTCGTATCTTCGAAAGTTTCCCCACGATCAATATTTCTTCCAAGCTAAGGAAGTGAGTGATTTCTATAGATGTTTGGTTTTTGTGCTCTGCTTTTTTGGATCTCAAGTTGAGATGAAAAGAGCCTTGTATTGCTGATTAATGGCGATCGCGCCAACTTCAGCAAAAGGCTGAGGAGATTCGAGAAGGGTGTGATCAAAAAACCAGGTTTTACGGAGAGGGGCATCGATCAGATAAGGGTTTCAAAAATTGCACAATTACTCTCCAGCCGATGATAAAAAATTAAAGACACTAGCATGTATTTAACCCTGATTGATTGACAAAACTTGGGGCTTGAACCGCTCAAAGTCTTTCCAGGTAAATATTTCGGTGATTTCAGAATGGCAAACTAACAGGAGCCTATTCTAAAAGTGCTAAAAGCTTTGCACATAATTTGCATATAAGGTTTTTAGAGATTTTAGTTTTGCCTTTTGGGCGTCAATCAGGTATTCGACTACAGCCCTTTGCATAGAAGAATTTCAAGGATTTTCCATGGTTTATGAAAAACCTCGTTATCGTCCTGTCGGTGAATGCCGCCTACTGGTTGAATTAAGTGATCAGGTTGAGCTTGTCGCCAACCTAAAAGCTATCACTTTAGCAAAGCAATTGATGCAAGTCTGTCCCCTAGGGCCATCCGGTATTGAAGCTATTGTTGATCTTATCCCCTCCTTTAACACGGTTTTGATTGAATATGAGCCGACCCTTTTAACGCAGCAAGGGTTGATAGGCGTTTGCAACTACGCATTTCGACAGCTGGCGACGCAATCGGATATCGAGGTTATTTCAAGACTCATTGAAATTCCTGTCACCTACAATGATCGCTGGTGCCGTGCTTGTTTTGAACACTATTGTCAAACCATTAAACCGATTGAGGACAATTTAGAGTTAGTCTGTCGGTTAAATGGACTCACTAGTGTTCAGGCGTTAATTGACCGTCATACAAAGACCGAGTGGTGGGTAGGAGCTGTAGGATTTGTGGCGGGTTTGCCCACCTTAATGCCACTAGACACTACCTGTCGTCTTCATGCCCCTAAGTATGATCCGCCCCGTACCTGGACACCTAAGGGAACCATTGGCATTGGGGGAGGGTTTACCACAATTTATCCCGTTGTTATACCCGATGGGTATCAAATGGTGGGGCGCACACCTGTTCCTATTTTTGATGCGGCAGGTCGATTGTCGCCTTTCAAAGATCATCCCCTACTCTTTCGAGTTGGCGATCGCGTGAAGTTTAAATCCATTAGTGAAGAAGAGTTTGAAGCCATTGAATATGAGATTGCCGATAGACGCTATAAGTTTTCCATCTCAGCCCCCGAAAAATTCCCCTTAAATCGCTATTTAAAACCAGATCTTTTGAAGGCTTAGTTTAAAGATGATTGACTTACAATTACCTACTGCAAATAGTAGCCACATAGCAGAAGTATTGGCAGCTGGTCTAGAAACAACCGTCCAAGATTACGGTGGCCGAAGAGGCTATTTACAACTCGGTATTCCTCGCTCTGGACCAATGGATAGAAACTCATTCAGATTGGGCAATCAGCTGTTGAGTAACCCCGAGTCAGCAGCAGGCTTAGAAATTCAGTTTATTGGCCCAACATTGAGGTTCTTTCGGGAAACTGTGATTGCTATTACAGGGGCCGATAACAATCCTCAAATCAACCAAAAACCCATACCACTCTGGTCAACGACCTTAGTTCAGCCAGGTGATATTCTCTCCTTTGAACATGCCAAGTACGGCGCTCGCACCTATATACATTTTGCTGGAGGGCTTGATGTGCCTGTTGTTATGGGCAGTCGTTCAACCTTTTTAAGGGGTGAGTTAGGGGGCCTAGAAGGACGCAAACTAGCAGCGGTAGATCGACTCTCAACTTGTCCACATTTCTTGCCTATCAAGGATCTTCTAGGGCGCAGTCTGCCTAAACGAGCAGCGCCTAAATTTTCCAACTACTGGGAGGTTGAGGTATTGATAGGACCCCATGATGATTGGTTAACTGCTGAAGATATTGATCAGTTTCTAACTGTTGATTGGCAGGTATCCGCCAAATCTGATCGGGTTGGCTATCGCTTGGAAGGGCCGTCCTTCCAATTTTCTACCAATGCACATAAAAAAGCGCCTGATAACGGGAGTCATCCCTCTAATAAAATCGATTATGGCTGCGCTACAGGCGCCATTTTATTTTGTGGTCAGACGCCCACCATCTTAATGGCGGATAGCCCCAGCCTAACTGGTTATATGACTCCTTTCACAGTTATTGAAGCCAGTCTATCGAAAGTTGGACAGGCCAGGCCAGGAGACAAGCTTACCTTCAAACTCGTCGATCTGAATACCGCCATCCAAAAACGCCAAGTAGCAGCAGTGGGGGGCAACTGATGAATGTACATTCAAGTTGCATGATCCGGGCGATGACCCCAGTCATGCCAAGAATTGGCCTGGAAATTAAAATGACGATTAGCGCACCATGACAACACTTAAAACATCCTCTCATCAGCAAACTTCAACGAATTCGTCAGAGTATCAGGTTCATCCCCGACTGGATTGGTTAGGAGTTTTGCTAATCATTTTGTCGGCAGCGGGTTTTGCTACTTTAGGCATCTTTGGTAAATTTGCCTATGCACAGGGCTTTAACATCGCCAGCAGTCTTTTCTGGCGAGTGGGGGGAGCTGCCGCCATGCTATGGCTATGGCTAATTCTGCTCAATCAGTGGCAAATCCGGAGACGGGTTGCAACAACTGCTTTTTGGCTGGGCGCTGTCGGCTATACCCTGCAGGCTGCACTTTTTTTTGG
>JAKSDM010001422.1 GCA_022360135.1 Pseudanabaenales cyanobacterium
AACCCACATCCTAGTCTCAACCACCGTTGTAGAAGTCGGTGTCGATGTCCCTAACGCCACCGTCATGTTAATTGAACACGCCGAACGCTTCGGTCTCTCTCAGTTGCACCAATTGCGAGGGCGGGTAGGACGGGGCGCAGAGCAAGCCTACTGCCTGTTGATGAATAGTTCCCGTGCAGAAACCGCCCGACAACGCCTTAAAGTCCTAGAACAATCCCAGGATGGTTTCTTTATTGCTGAAATGGATTTACGCTTTCGGGGTCCCGGTGAGGTTCTGGGTAAGCGTCAGTCTGGACTGCCCGACTTTGCCTTGGCCAGTCTGGTCGAAGACCAAGCCGTTTTAGAACTGGCCCGAGAAGCAGCGGAAACGGTGATTGAACAAGACGAAACCCTAGAACGCTGGCCGTTGATGAAAAAAGAGTTGGATCGTCGATATCAAAAGCTGATGGGCGGAGCGATTTTGACGTAGAGGTCGAAACTGAGAATTGGCTTGAGGATTGAACATTGATCGCCTGTTCGAGTTTAGCTAAGGGTAGCGCGACTGTTTGACGGTTTTCTTCCAATCGCTTCGCCACAAAATTCTTGGACATCTCCACCTCAATTGGGTTACGGATGGCTTTTGACTGGTTCTCTCTTAATATTTTCCTCCCACCGCCTTGCCCCTGCGGCCCGCCGGATGTCTCGCCAAATCTGGGTCGCCGCCAGGGCTCCATCTGCGGCCGCAACCACCACTTGGTTCATACCCACCTTCAGATCGCCAATGGCGAAGATGCGAGGGTGGGAGGTGCGAGCCATTTTGTCCGTAACCAAATTGCCGCCCTGGCGCTCTAGTGTCAATCTTTCCAGGTAACCAGCGTGGTATTTCGATCCCATCGAAATCAGTCCTGCTTCAAGATCTACGGCCGATCCATCCGCTAGTTCTACACCAGTCATTTGATGGTTTGCCCCCAAGAACTGCTTAATCGGTTGCTCTATCAGAGGGTAGCCATGATCTCGAAGCCGCTGACGAAATTCTGAGCTGACATCGAATAATCCCTGGGTGAATAGAGTGATGTAGGGCGTAAACCAACTGAGGCTGAAGGCCACTTCTAGGCTGCCTTCATTGGCGCCAAACACGCCAACTTTCTGGTTGACCATCTCGTAACCATCACAGATCAGACAAACATGCAGGTTGTATCCCGCATAGTCATAGACATTCCGCATATTCTCTAAAGTCGGCAGATAATCAATGACGCCGCTAGCTGCGATGATATATTTCGTGCGGAAGGTATGATAAGTGCTGTTTTGTCGTCCGATTTTTACCCGCACTGTGAAGATTTCACCGTCATCCAGCACCTCCTCTACATAAGCATGCAGCCAATCTCCCCCTAAGGAAAGGTAGTGGCCTTTGCCTTGCTTGAGCAATGTGCGGCCAGGGGTTTCTGGCGGTAGACCTACATAGTTGTGAAGTTCCTGCATCCAAAACGAGCGCGCCTTACCTTTATCAATGATCAGGCTGGAGAGGAGATAGCGCTGCAGATAAATACCTGCAGACAAACCTCCCGCACCTCCACCAATAACAATCACATCGTAAACATGATCCAGACGGTTTTGAAGGGTTTGTTTTGTGAGTTGCATCAATCTCTCCTGGCGCTGCCGATAGTCTGACTTAACTCTAGCCTTGGCATCTTCTCTTTTTGAAAGGATGAGAGTTGGGCAAAAGAGGCTGAGTTAATAGAACGTCGCTTAGACCGATCGTTCAGTACATTAACCATACCGAATATTCGGTACACTTGTCAAATGGTGGAGCTAAGCAAATGCACATGTCTAAAGAAGATGCGATCGCCCAATTTGCCAAGGTGTTTCGCAAATATGGCTATGAGGGCGCAACCCTAACCCGACTCTCGAAAGCCGCAGGATTAGGTAAGGCCAGCCTCTATCACCATTTCCCTAGGGGCAAAGAAGAAATGGCGGAGGCGGTGTTGAATTACGTCAACCATTGTTTCCAAACGTTGGTGTTAGAACCGCTACAGGGTCCGGGTAAACCGGCTGAGCGGATTTACAGGATGAGCCAAAATATCCGTGAGTTTTATCGTGTTGGGCAGGATCCCTGTCTTTTGTCCATCTTGACGCTGGGAGATGCTAAAGACCTGTTTGACGCGCCGGTCAAACGCGCCTTTGAGACTTGGCTTGATACGTTGGCGGGGGTCTTAGTGGAAGCCGGTTGCAAGCCAGCGGAAGCTTATCGCCGAGCCGAAGACGCCATCATCCAAATTCAAGGCGTGCTGGTCCTATCTCGTAGCTTGGATAGCACCGATACTTTTGAGCGAGTGATCACAACGTTGCCCGACAACTTACTCAAGGACTAAATATCTAAAGTTGTTTTAATCATGTCCAATAACTCTTTAAGTTACAGACTGCATTTTCGAGCAATCAGCAACCTAATCCGCCTTAAACCGCGGGCGACTCTCCAAATAGCGCCGATTTAGCGGCGAAAATGGTCGAGTTTGAGTTCTATGTCAGGGCGGAGAATTTGTGAAAAAACTTACCCCCCTATGGCGCCAGGAAAACCAGAAGGCTTAGAATCTGAGTTTGAACTGCCACTTTAAGTGAGGTTGAGCTAATAAGTGTAATTGTTGCCAAACTAGTTCCGACGGCTCCCTCTGTGACCGAATAAGATTTGCCGATGAAACGCTTCAAATTTCTGATTGGTTTTTGTCTAGGGGCGCTGATTCTGCTGGCCCCCTTCAGCCAGTTCAAAGCCTTGCCATTGGAGCCGCTGCAGACTTTGGCAGTCCAACTAGACGGTCGCCAAAAACCCTTGGATACAGTGGCGAAAGAAACGACAGCGAAAATTCACGGGGCCGCCCACTACTCGCAAACCGATGGAGAGACATTAGATTATTTGCAAACCTACTTATCCATCTGGTTCAACGATCGCAACTGGAATGAGACGCCCTTTGTGCTATTCAGCTATCGTCCCTTAAAGTCGCAACTTGGACTTGACCCAGAGCAAAAGTATTTTGCGTTTGAGCCGTTGATTAGCAATGCGCAGCTAGCGAGTATTGTCCAGCAAGCCCATCAGCAGACGTTAAATGGCGAGGCCCTCACCCGAGATCAACGGGAAGCCCTGACAATCGAGGACCGGCTGAATTTGATGTCAAGGACAGTGGGCGATACGTCCCTACCGCTGGCGCCTCACCCCTCTGATCCTCAGGGGGCTTGGATGAGTCTGGCCACAGCCCAGACCCGATATGCTCCAGAGCATTTGACACCGCTAATCGCCCGATTCGAAATGCTCAAACAGGCTTACCTGTCGAATATGAATCCGGCCTCTGCTGATCAATTATCGAGGATAGGACAGTTAGCCGACGAGTTACATCAAGATTTAGTTAATCTCAGTCCCCAGGTCTATCCCGCTGATGGCGATCTCAAGCGAGAAGTCCACTTTAATCGGTTTCATCCCTTTGCTAAAGCCTGCCGACTATATGCGATCGCATTTATCGCTATGCTATTAGCCATTTGGCTGAAGCCGCTGGAACTATATTGGAGTGCGATCGGCGTTTTTGTGGCTGGCATCCTAGTTCAAGGCTATGGCTTCTTGCTACGGATGCAGATTGCTGGCCGTCCTCCAGTCACCAATATGTATGAATCAGTGGTTTGGGTTGGGTTTGGCATTGTCGCCCTGGCGCTAGCGTTTGAGCTGACTTATCGGGCTCAATACTATTTGCTCGCCGCCGCTCCCCTGTCAGTCCTCTGTCTAATTTTGGCGGACAGTCTGCCAGCTGTGCTAGACCCCGGCATTGACCCTTTGGTTCCCGTATTGCGAGATAATTTCTGGCTGAGTATTCACGTTCCCACCATCGCCCTCAGTTACGCCAGTTTCGCCCTGGCGCTGGGGTTGGGTCACGTAACGTTGGGTAACTATCTCTTTACCCCCCAGGCCAAGCAACGAATTCAAACTCTATCTCAACTGAATTATCGGGTGCTCCAGGTAGGCGTCTTGCTGCTGACAACCGGAATCATTCTGGGTGGAATCTGGGCCTATTTCTCCTGGGGGCGCTTCTGGGGCTGGGATCCCAAGGAAACCTGGACGCTGATTGCGCTGTTGTGCTATCTGGCTCCCCTGTATAGTCGTTTGGTAGGCTGGATTGGTAACTTTGGCGTCAGTATCGCCAGTGTTGTCTCTTTTAACGCCGTTCTGATGGCATGGTATGGTGTAAATTTTGTTCTGGGAACTGGACTCCACAGTTACGGATTTAGCACAGGCGGTTCAGCGTTGTTCGTGGGGGGTATTGTCGGCTTGGACTTATTATTTGTGCTAGCCGCTGTGATTAAACATCAAGGTCGGTTTAGCGGACAATCAGAGTCGTTTGGAGAAACTGTGTAGGAGAACTTGATTGGATGAAACGTCGTACTTTCTTAACCTGGATCGGGGTGGGTGGGTTGGCGAGTTCTTTACCGGTCGCCTGGGTCGCCTGCTCACCCAATAACTCGTCCGACATTTCATCTTCTGAGACGATAGACTCTGAGGGCGGTCCCATTGTCTCAGCTAGAGACGTAGATACCGGTCCTCGCGAAGATGGGTTCACCCTAATCGGAACGGTAGCAGAGCTGGATGACCAAGGCTCCTTGACTAACAAGACCCTTGATGTCGCCGTTATTCGTGATCCTGCAGATAACGGGACGGTGATTGCGGTTAACTCCCGCTGCACCCATCAAGGATGTAGAGTAAATTGGGATGGGGGTGCGAAACTCTTCACTTGTCCCTGCCACGGCTCTCGTTTCAATCCCGACGGGAGTGTGGCGAATGGTCCAGCAGCAGTCCCCTTGGGGAGCTTTGAAGCCAAGATTGAGGAAGATTCTGTCTTGGTAAAGGTTAGTTAGGGGAACATTCGGCGCAGTTGTCAACATTTCCCTGGGCCAGGAGACTCCCTGCGGGGAAATACATTAAAATAACATACTGATGTAGGGGTGAATGGCCGTTCACTCCTACCGCAAGCAGTCTTAAAAAATGGAATTCGATTTAATTGCGAATTCCCTACCTGGCGGCGAATTAGCTTTGAAGGCATTGTGTTCCCGTTTCTCCTTATTGCCGAATGAAGCACTAAGCTATCAGTTTTTGGTTGATGGAGAATCACCCCAATCTCTCTCCTGACCAAGGGAGCGCCTCATGTTGAGATTATTGAATGACTTATTTTGGTCGGTGCTGCCTAGACCTAACCAATTAGAGGCTATTATTCAGGCGCTAGAAGATGAGATTGCCGCCCAAGCGCAGATCCAGCAGCAGTTCGAAAAATATCGCAGCCTCTTTGAGAATGTAGCTGAGGGCATTTTTCAAACCACAGCCGATGGCCGGTTTCTTAGCGCCAACCCAGCATTAGTCCAGATGTATGGCTACGCCTCCCAGGCAGAATTGATGGCTGATCTGACCGATATTGGACAACAATTATATGTTGATCCCCAACGTCGGCTGGAGTTTATTCGGATATTGGAGCACCAGGGTGCTGTTTCCAACTTTGAATCTCAGGTTTATCGCAAAGACGGCGACGTCATCTGGATTGCTGAGAATGCTCATACGGTTCGAGATACACAGGGGCAATTGCTGTACTACGAAGGCGTCGCCCAAGACATTACCAAGCGCAAGCAGGCTGAGGCGGCCCTACGCCATCGTGAAACTGGATTTGCCCTAGCGGCTGACGGAGCCAGTGATGGTATTTGGGACTGGGATATTCAAACCGGAAATACCTATTTCTCTCCTCGGTGGAAGCAATTTCTGGGATATGAAAACGATGAAATCGCCAACCGAATTGAAACCTGGAAACAGAGCCTCCATGCCGATGATGTTGAGCGAGTAATGGCGACCCTCAAGGCCTACCTGGAACACAAAATCCCAACCTATGAAGTCGAGTTCCGGGCTTTGCATAAGGATGGCTCCTATCGCTGGATTCGCGCCCGAGGAGCAGCGCTTTGGGATCAGACTGGTAAGCCTTATCGGATGGCTGGCTCCCATACCGATATCACCGAGCGCAAACAGCAGGAAGAGGCGCTACAACTGATCGTTGAGGGTACCGCCTCAAAGATTGGCGATGAATTCTTTCGCTCCTGCACCCGCTATCTGGCCGAGGTGCTCCAGGTGCGTTACGCCATCGTCAGCAAATTCGCTAACGAAACCAAAACCCGAGTGCGAGCATTGGCGTTCTGGAATGGGGAGGAATGGGCTGAAGGGATTGAGTATGACATTGCCTTTACCCCCTGTGGAGAAGTTCTAGAAGGAGCTATGCGCTACTATCCTGAGAACTTGCAGGCATACTTTCCCGGTCCTAACATCATCACTAAATTAGGGGCCGACAGTTTCTGGGGCATTCCGCTGGTTACCTCAATCGGCGAGGTGATCGGGCATTTAGCGACTCTAGATGTCAAGCCCATGACTCAGAGACCTGACCAAGAGCAAATATTGAGGATTTTCGCCGCTCGAACAGCCGCCGAACTAGAGCGCCAACAGGCAGAAATAAAACTGCAACAAGCCAAAGAAGCGGCTGAAACTGCTAATCGGGCCAAAAGCATATTTCTGGCCAATATGAGTCATGAACTGCGCACTCCCCTCAACGCCATCCTCGGCTTCTCCCAAGTAATGAGCCAGGATACCCGGCTCAATCCTCAACATCAGGAAAATCTAGAAATTATTAATCGCAGCGGTGAGCATCTGCTAGCGCTGATCAATGATGTGCTAGAAATGGCCAAAATCGAAGCCGGTCAGAGC
>JAKSDM010000698.1 GCA_022360135.1 Pseudanabaenales cyanobacterium
CCAGAGGTGCAAATGTAGGTATGCTTCATTGCCAAAGATAATCTTATTGATATTGGAGTGCCCTACGGGACAACCCTCCAATTCCCATATCAAGTAGTAGAACTTTTTATGGGGTCTTGAGCGATCGAGGTCTTCAAGCATAAGACTCCGCCAATCATCGGCGTGCGGTAGCTTCTTTGGCTCCACCCCCATCTCTCTTAGGAAGTCCTGGTCCGCTTGCAGAAAGTAACGGATTATAGGGTCAACATCCTTGGCGCCCAATTCCCGAATATTCCCGCGCAAGAGTTTTCTATGCCCCCATTGCTCAACGCTATACCGGATCGATTCATCAGCTAGGATTCATCAGCTAGTTATAGCGGTTTTCATTTACATTGACTACGCCCTGCATCCTATACCCTATGCTCTGCCTTCACTGAGAGGTATTCAACACAAGCAAGCAATGCTATAGGTTACGCGGTGTAAATAATTATTTCGTCCGGGTGCTTACTAAAATACGAAGTAAATAGACCTAAACGGACTATATCCTTCCAGAAGACACCAGCAAATAGCGCTATTGTCTAAAAATTTATTTCTAGTTCACTAGGCCTATTCAAGAATTAAAATGGCCACACTAGATAAAGGGGCTAAAAACCGGAAAGTCCTTGTTAATAACGCTATATGTAGCGTATTATGGTTATTTTTCAGGTGCTCTACTAACAAAACACGTTCCCGCTTAAAACACGTTCCCGGTAGATGGATCAAACCGGCTAGTGGTTTTGCTCTTTGCTTCGTCTGCTCATTCCTCAGTTTCCCATCCTGCCTGGTTAATCTCAAGTTTTTTATTATGAACTATCGCAATCAACTTCATCCCTGGTGCGTCATGCGCCTGCTGCCCGAATGCCAGCGAGTGATCATGAATCGATTCCGTCGCCAGAACGATGCCGACGCCCATCGTCGCATCTTGCAAACCCTGATGCCCGAAGCTGTATTCGTCGTCATCTTCGAAGCGCCTCAGCCTAACTCAGTCTCATGACGAAGCTGAGCGGCGGACTCAGGCCCATCGGAGTCATCAGCGCTCCACTCGGCTATGCCCCCTCCAAAGCCGCCCTGCATTTATGGAATTCATCTGCGCCAGTATCAATCAAGTCAGTGTTTAATTGAAATGGCGATAGAGCGGGTAGTTGTATGGTGCAGGCAAACTCCTCATTGATCATCTTTACTGACATGGACGGCACGCTTCTCGATGCCGAGGATTATAGCTATGAGCCTGCCTTACCCAAATTGGCATGGCTCAAGGCTAAGCAAATTCCTGTTATTCCGGTTACTAGTAAAACTCGTGAGGAGGTGGAAACCTTCCGCCGACAGATGAACCTGACCGATCCCTTCATTGTGGAGAATGGCAGCGGTGTGTATATTCCGCTCGATTACGACAAATTTGAACTGCCCCAGGGTGAGCAAGTAGGGGACTATCGCCTGCTGCAGCTAGGGTGTTCATACGTAATGGCCAGAGCCGGATTAAAAGCGATCGCCCAATCCCTCGGTCGTCCCCTCAAAGGATTTGGTGACTGGACCGTTGATCAAATCAACACCCTCACCGGCTTATCAGCCGCCGATGCTCACCAGGCTAAAGCCCGCGAGTTTACCGAACCGTTCAGAACACCTAAGAATGTTCCAACCGATCAGCTTAAACAGGCTGTTCACGAGATGGGCTTTCAAGTCGTGGTGGGCGATCGCTTTTCGCACCTGATTGGCAGTGAAGCTGGTAAAGGAA
>JAKSDM010001559.1 GCA_022360135.1 Pseudanabaenales cyanobacterium
ACCAACTTATACTCTTCACACCGACCCCAGACCTGGAACGCACCAGTCTCTTGGCGCTGATAGCTGATTGGCGCTGTGATCGCTGAGGGAATAGGGGGAGAGCACAATGGTGCGATCGCAGAACAAGCAGGAGAAATGGGTATCCCAGAGTCTAATAGTGTGCTAGTTTCTTCCTCTGCGTTTAAGCTTCAGGTTACGCTTAATGCAGTGGGTTGCACGCGATCGCCCTCTCTATTCCCTTAAACAAGTTGGCTGTTGGGCTGAGTTTTTCGGCATCCATCCCTGCTTCTGAGTTTGCGCGATCGCCCTGTAAATTCCGTTAGACGTGTTGGCAGTTGGGTTGTTTTTTGGGCTTATATCCCTGCTTCTGAGTTTGCGCGATCGCACTCTCTAATTCGGCGCGTTGATAAAGGCGATCGCGGTTCCCCGATTCACTTTACTTTTTGAATTTTGAATTTTGAATTGATTACCCTAACCGCCTCGGACGCTGTCATTGATGCGGCCTACGCTTGGCTAAACAGTATCACCACAATAATGATGTGTGGCAGGTGCGGCGGTGGAGGAGGTGGGATAAAGTATTTTCTATCTGCGAAGTTGACATTCAAGACAATCGCTACCAGGCTGCTGCTAGCATATAGAAGACTAGATATACTTGTCCGTAATGGCTAGAGATGTTTTCCATCAACAGGTAAAAAATGCCTTAATCAAAGATGGCTGGGACATTACCCATGATCCTTTCACAATTCGCATCAGTGAGGCGATCAAGTTACAAATCGATTTGGCCGCTAGCAGTACAATTGCGGCAGAACGCGACTCAGAAAAAATCGCTGTAGAAATCAAAAGCTTTGTTGGTGATTCCGATATAAGTGCATTTCATATGGCGTTGGGTCAATATCTCAATTATTGTCAAGCGCTTGAAGAACAGGAGCCTTCTCGGATGGTTTATCTGGCGATTCCGGTTGAGACTTATGAGGATTTTGGTCAGCTTCCTTTTATCCAACGGTCGCTAAATCGTAATCAAGTCAAGTTAATCATTTTTGATCCCAAGCTGGAGGAGATTAAGCGATGGATAAGTTAGCTCAGTATCGACAAGCAGTCAAACAAATTTTGACGGATCATGCACAATTGTCGAACTCTTCTGATACCGTGCAAACCCATCTTATCTTTGATGATGAGCGAGACCATTATCAGTTGACTTATGTAGGGTGGCAGGGTGATAAGCGGGTATTTGGTCCGGTGATGCATTTTGACATTCAGGATGGCAAGGTGTGGATTCAATATAACGGGACAGAAGATGCGGTGGCTGAACGGCTAGTGGAGATGGGTGTTCCAGCTACGGATATTGTTGTGGGATTTCACTCTGCGTTTAAGCGTCAGTTTACTCCCTATGCGGTAGGTTAAATTAGTCCGCGACGTCAAGCAGGTGATGCTGGCTGAGCGGGAATCCAACTGAGATGACGATACCTTTGCGGGTCTTTCTCGATACCAATGTCTACATTGTAGGTGTTGCTGATTCTACGCTGAAACATGTGTGTTTGTATGTTTCAAGCCTGATGATTAGTAACGAGTAACGAGTAACGAGTAACGAGTAACGAGTAACAAGTAACAAGTAACAAGTGGCAAGTAATGAGTAACGAGTAGCAAGTGACAAGTGGGTGGATGAAGGTATTTTTTAACTGATGGCCAATAACATTAGTATTCAAGAACGAACTGAACTATTTGCGGTTAGGGTCGTTAGAGCCTATGTGGAATTAAACAAAAAGCATTTTGATGATGCGAGCAAGGTTTTGTCCAAACAATTTTTGAGAGCTGGCGCGAGCGTCGGCGCTAACTGCGCTGAAGCTGAATTCGCTCAATCAAATAAGGATTTTATTTCAAAGTATTCTATTGCCCTAAAGGAAGCTTCAGAATGTCGGTTTTGGATCAGGATATTGTTCAATTCAGGCGTTGTTTCTGAGCAGAAATTCGCACCGATGCTTTCTGAATTAAATAGCATCATCAAGGTTCTTATATCGAGTATCAATAAATTGAAGCAGAAAGAACAACCATCCGCTTAAAGGTCAATTACAACCCTCAAGACTTGTTACTTGTTACTTTCTACTCGTTACTTGTTACTTGTTACTCAAATCAGGTTTTTGGGGTATTGGTTTTCGCCGGTTGGCTTACGGGTCGCGCAGAAGACGGTGGCGCGGATGGTGGAGAAGGTGGCGCGGCTTTATGAGCAGGGTGAGGATAAGGGTCGCATTGAGCTTTACCTTTTTCACTGGGGGCGATGGGCAAGAGCTGGGTTGGGGTCGTTGATGGTCGCGGGAGAGGGTTTGAGTTGGGGGATGTGGGCTCTTAACCCGGCTGGCTTGTGGGAATGAGCGGTGCATTACAGCGCGGCCTAATGCACCCTTGATTTTGTTTCTTCCCTATTGTCTTCGTCATGCCTACACTATCCGGGGAAGCAAGTACCTGGGAAGAAAAATTTACAGTCTGGGTGACCGCATTCAGTGGGCTTCAGCAGCTTTTTTCTGTAATTAATTCTGCCTACCTACTTATAAGGTATCAGATACCAGTTTCTGTGATATCTAGAATGATGGGACATAGCCCGGAAATACACCTCAGAACATACAACCGATGGATATCAGCCCAAACGGAGCATTCTGCCTATTTGAAGGCGACTCAGAACTTTATGACGGTTTAGCCCACTTGTCGGGCGGCTCAGTTAACCGGGCCTTGCATCGTTCAATGTGGAACTGGTATCTGGGCATAGATGCATTAGGGTCATTGTTCGACTTGCGGTAGTTGTCATTCAATTTCAGCCATGTCCAACACTTCCTTTTGTCTTCTTTGTCGAGGCACCCTAGCAAATCAAATACGTCGGCAACATCGCCGCTACTACCAGACAAACCAGATTTGCAGACTGATTGCAGGGTGAGTAAGTCACTGCTGCTCAGGGCTGTATCTCCTGAGGCGCTGAAACGTCAGCGGCGATATATGCGGATCTTGTCAATTTTGTATCCAGAGCTGAAACGGTGGTTAGCGTCTTGGGGATTGGGGCTTACGTTTGAAGCGGTCTACGTAGAAGCGCGACGGCTCGTGCGCCAGCATTTGTTGGATCAGCTGACGCCCGAGCAGGATGCTTGGATGGATGCGCTGGTGGCGGAGGATGATCAGAATTTGGAGATGGCTGAGCGGAAGTTGCGATCGCAAGTTGTCGCCATGCTCTCTACCCTGTTTACTGAAGAGGATTGGCGAAAGTTGGCGGCGATCGCCGCTGAGGGCATGTCGAAAGGTGTGTTGCAGGTAGCCCAGACAAACGTGAAACGATCGTCGGGCTCTAGCCAAAACTATGGATGTTCTCCTGCAAACCTTGTTTAATCCGACTGCCAATTTCATCCAGGGCTTCAGCCGCTTCATCGAACACTTCATCTGGCGCCCAACCGGCTTCAGCCAGTACTCGCAGCGCATCAATTTCATCAGACCCCGAGCGATAGACTTGCTCGTCTAGCTCGGACGCCAGTTTGTACATGTCTACAACAAGACCATTCTTTGATCGTTTTAATCCGTTTGGTTGGGGGCGGTTTTCTAAGTACAGCGTGACTAATTTATCCAGCGATCGCTGCGTACCCATAAAACAATAGTCTTGACAAGCAGCGTAGGCTTTCGCCGACTCTTGAGGTTGCCGGGGACACAGTTTCTCAAAACGCTGCTCCCGGCTTGACTCTGACCCGCCTAATCCCCTAGAGTTACCGATTAAGCTGTTACCTGCATTGTGTAACGGTGTGTCAACAGAACTCAAAGATCTAGCGCGGCCTGGAGTAGCGCCAACTACCCCAGACCGCTAACCCCCCAACCTGTACACGCAGTCTGGAGGGCTAGTGGACAGTTTACTCCCCTAGCCGCCCCGATATGCACTCCATCATTGCGGGGCGGCTAGTTTTTTGGGTTCTGGTTTCCTCTGCCAGAACCACAAAGGAGTAAATCATCATGTTTCAAGCGTCTGAGCGCTCAACTGCGGGCGTGTCTGTTCAACCTGCCCAATCGGAAAACAGGTCCCACACCAAAGAACCTATTCGCCATATGTTGTTTGGATCGCCAGCAGGGGTGCGGCAGGTGATTCACTTGCTGCACAAGCTGGGTTACGCTGAGCCGAATGATTGGAGCCGCCCGATGCCAACGGGGAGACCGGGCGAGGTAATGGCGATTCTGACGAGGTATTGGGTAAAGGATGAAGGATGAGGGATGAAGGATAGAGGAGTGGGAATAACCCGGAGCCTTTAGCAAGGAGCGTCAGACATGGCAGATAAATTATATGTAAACCGTACCCTAAGGAGAAGGATTTAGGGAGAGGGCCTTTACTCCGCTTCCCCAATCAATGTAAACGCTGCCCAATCCCTCGGTTTTGGATGCGTTTCCATCGTCGCTAACATCGCCTGCCGCAGGGCCTGGGCCTTATCCAACCCGGATCGCCACTGGCGATAAAACTCTGTCATCAGCGCCGCTGTCGGCGCATCGGGCACGGACCAGAGGGACACAATCACACTGGGGGTTCCTGCTTCGAACAGAGATCGCGATAAACCAATCACCCCATCTCCAGTGATGTCTCCCCGCCCTGTATCGCAGGCGCTGAGCACTACCAATTCCGCCTGTAGGGTAAAGTCGCCGATTTCAGCGGAGGTGAGGAGGCCGTCTTCACCTTGACCCGGGGCGAGTGCGATCGCACCTGGAACATCCCTCACCCCAGAATCCTTAGGCTTGCCATATTCCAACAAGCCATGGGTGGCGAAGTGGATCACCCGAGCCGTTTCTAGCCGTTGTTTAATTTGCTGCTCAGTAGCGGCGGCGTTGAGCAAGGGCTGGCTATCAAAAAAGTTGGCGATTTCCATCACCTCTTGTTCTGCGCCGGGGAGGTTTGTTAATTGTTGAAAGTCTGATGTTTTGGGGTTCCAGACCTCGGGCATGGTGGGATTGCCCACTAACAACAGCTGATCGGGATTTAGATCCTTGGTGTGACCTAACGCTAATCTTTGTTTCTGGGTTAAGTCTAAGACCTGAATCGAGGGTGCAGTGAGAATCGTGTGGTTTTCTATCAGGTAATCGCCACTATCATCCATAAGGGCGGCAAAGGGGACCAGAAATAGATCTTCATGGGGAATAAAAATGACCGATTGGTCTGGCGCATTTTGGGGCAGTAGGTCGGCAATGGGAGCGATCAAAAGTTGATGGAGTCGTTGGAGTTGCTCCGTATCCGAAGTTTGATTCGCCTCCAGTAGAAATCCGCCCCGATTTCTCACGCCAATCGCTTTTCGACTTTGGATCACTAGCGTGGCTAAATCTTCGTCGCTAAGGTCAACCTGCTGGAAGTGCAATTCGCCATTCGGCTGCACTACCCATATATAGATTTGAGAATTGTCAACACCATTATCAATGAAGGAATATTCCACCAAAGTGCTGTTATGCTGTTGCGCTATCCGCTGAATTTGAGCCAAGTCAGGGAAATTAATTGGGGGAGACTCCATCGGTTGTGGATCAGAAGGTTTTGTTAGGAGGTCCACGAGCGCCTGAGCCCGTCCCCGCTCAGCCACCTCTAAAGCCCGTTGAGGCTGATTCAGCGCAACCAAAACTTCCTGTAGAACTCGATAGGTTGATTTCTGCGTTTCAAACAGCGTGATTTTGTTATCATCGCTCAATTCCCGAGCACGAAGTGATTCCAGTACGTCTAAGGCTTCAAATAACTGTTCTTCCGACTCTAGAAGCTGGCCAGATTGAAATAAAGCAATTCCTATGTTGTTCAGGACTATTCCTTCCCCGGCTCGATTGCCGATTTCACGGGTGATGGCTAGATCTTGCTCATAGAGGTCGATGGCCTTATAATATTGCCCCAACTTTAAGTAGGCACTGCCTAAATTCACCAGAGCGCTGCCTTCCCCAGCACGATTGCCAATTTCACGGGTGATGGCTAGATCTTGTTCATAGAGGTCGATGGCCTTATGATATTGCCCCAACCTTAGGTAGGTACTGCCTAAATTTCCCAGAGCTACTCCTTCTCCAGCACGATCACCAATTTCGCGGGTGATGGCTAAGACTTGGTCGTAGAGGTCAGTAGCCTGCTGATATTGCCTCAAACTTAGATAGACATTGCCCAAATTTCCCAGGCTGCTTGCTGCTCCTTGACGATCGCCAATTTTGCGGGCAATTACTAGACTTTGCTCATGGTGATTAAGTGCTTGCTGATATTGACCCAGGTTACGATAAGTAAGCTGATGTGCATTTAAGCTGCAATATGATTATTTCCCTTGTTCTTTATCTTTCGATGCCATTTAATTACTAATTCACCTTCATTCAACAATCTATCTAATAGATCCTTCAACTCATCTACTGACTTAAATAGT
>JAKSDM010000899.1 GCA_022360135.1 Pseudanabaenales cyanobacterium
GTTGAAGATGATGCCCACTCCCGCGAGATGATGTGTCGGATCTTGAGGCGAGAGGGCTGGTTAACCAAGGCGGCTGAGAACGGTCAACGAGCGTTGGAAATGTTAATGGTCAATCCTCCAGGACTCATTCTACTAGATTTAATGATGCCAGAAATGGATGGATTTGAGTTCATTCACAAGTTACGCCAGCAGCCAGATTGGGAATCCATCCCAGTGATTGTGATCACGGCCAAAGATCTAACCATGGATGAGCGTAAGCAGCTTGGCGCCACCATTCAAAACATTTATCAGAAGGGAGAACTCGATCGCCGAGAGTTGGTGACTGATGTGCGCGAATTAATTTCTACAGTCGGTCAGCATAAAACATATCTCCCCCAGGAAGATTTCAACAACGGACACTAATTTTTCGATCATTGTCAAGTGAACAGTGAATTCCCCTCTATAAACCGATTTTAGAGAAGTTTCAAGACCAGAGAAAGCAAAGGAGAAAGCAACTTAAGATGGATCGACGCGCTTTTCTAAAAAGGGTCGGGGTTGGAGGGGCGGCGAGTTCATTGTCTGGCTCAACGTTGAATTCAGATGGAACAGTGATTCGCGAACCCACGTCAAACCCCTTAAAACACTACCCAGTAAAAGTTAAAGGAGAAGCAATCCTGCTAAAAGTAAGCCAGGAATTTACTCTCCGAATACTCAGACTAGATCGCATTCTATGGGGATGATTGTAATGGTCGAACGGCTGGTTGGAAAGTTGAGAAGCCACTTTTAAAGAGGTTAATCATTATCACTTTACAGCCTGACTAAGGCTCTCACTTTCCAACATTTCAATATTCTAACTTTCACATTCTAATCATTCTAAAATTTCAATGTTGTCAACTCCTTGAAGGTACGCAACCAACGTCCAACCATGGCAAAGATATTATTAGTAGAAGACAATGAATTAAACCGAGACATGCTCAGTCGACGCCTGAGACGACGAGGGTACGAAGTTGTGATCGCCATCGATGGAGCTGAGGGTGTTTCGATGGCAATGTCTGAAAATCCCGATCTGATCTTAATGGACATGAGTCTGCCGATCATGAATGGTTGGGAAGCTACCCAAACCTTGAAGTCAGACACTTATACCCATTCCATTCCAATCATTGCTTTGACCGCCCATGCCATGGTAGGAGAACGGGAAAAAGCTTTGGCAGCCGGTTGTGATGACTACGACACCAAACCCGTAGACCTCAAACAGCTGCTCCAAAAGATCGAAACGTTGTTAACCCGTCCATTCATATCCAGTGAACCGCCCTTAGAAAAGGCCATGTCAACGGTTGTTCAGGGGGTTGAGCAGCCTGTTATTTCTGGGATGGTGGAGCAAGTCGATCGATTCGAGTCTCCAGAAAAGGTGGCGCCGATTGCCTCTCAGGCAGTGGAGCAACTGGCGATTCCTGGCATAGTGGAGCAAGCCGATCAATTCGAGTCTCCAGAAAAGGTGACGCCGATTGCCTCTCAGGCA
>JAKSDM010001265.1 GCA_022360135.1 Pseudanabaenales cyanobacterium
ATTCTTGTAGCAGTTTGAGGTCACGCTCCACCTGCTCTAAAACCGGATCAACTAACAGTGCTTGCTTTAGATCCAAATCAGCAATCAGATAGGTGTAGGTGTTCGATTCTTGATCAAACAATTGACGGAATAACATATCATTTCTCTCAAATCTAAGGAGAATAGAAATTGTGAAAATACTACCATATAGTAATATAATATAAAAGCCAAACAAAAAAGCCAAACAAGATATTTTGGCAGTCTGATTTGAATTTCGATGGGTCGTGATTAGCTAAGCTACCGCCATTCTGACTTTAGCGGCGCCATTTGAGGAAATTGTGAGGAAATAGAGGTAGCACAATGGCGGAGTTTAACTGGATCAGCGCTTGAATAGGAGGTGTATTAATGGCGGTAGCGCAACCATCCTGCTCGCCCTCAACGGACGTATCGCAGGTATCAGCGGCATCGTTGACGGCGCCATCAGGTTTGCTACAGGAGAAGGCTGGCGCTGGATTTTCATCATCGGTATGCTGGCAGGCGGCTCCCTCTATTGGTTATAGGGTCTGCTATGTTCGGTGTGGGTTGGGGGATTGCCGGATACTGCCCTGGACCTGGCGTCACAGCTCTAGTACTGGGCATCTGGGATCCAGTCCTGTTCATGGTTGCTGTGATTGCAGGTGCACTAACCTACAAACGTTATTTTTAGGAGCTCTCAAATGATATCAAATGGAGGTCATACTCCGGTCAGATAGACCAATTGCAGACTCTTTGGCTGAGCGTAATAAGTTTCGGATACAGGTCAACAAATCTTGGAGCTTGTAGGGCTTGACAAGATAATCATTGGCACCTGCCTCGATGCCAGCTAAGCGATCGCGGAGGGTGTCTCGAGCCGTTAGCATCAGAATCGGCATGCCATAGCCATGGGATCGCAGCCGACGACAGAGGCTAATCCCATCCACTTTAGGCAGGAGTACGTCTAACAGGAGTAAATCATAGTCACAAGACTCTACACACTCCCAACCTGCCTGACCATCGGTCGCAACATCAACCACATAATCATGGTCAGAGAGCGCCTCCGCCAGTAATTCAGTAATAGACTGATCATCTTCAACGAGTAAAAGTTTCATAATTATTCAGGTGACTGAGGTAGATACATGGGTTGAGTTTTATAGATAACCCTGGTGTGAGTGTTTTTGAAACTTCTAGGCCAATCTGGCCATTGATCAATCAGCTTTAAGAGGAGGGGATTAAAACTGTCTCCTCAAAGGTTGGCTGGCTTCAAAAGGTTGGTGTGTAAGCCCTTGCTGCTTTTGAGGATTATATAACCCGGCTTGAGATATTCAGCCCATTGATGTTCATCATAAATGACTATATCAAAGATCATTGCTCACAATTCAAATAGGATCACTATATACTGACTTTCATCTATCCATGGATAGTTGTTAATGGATCATTTGTGGACATTACACATATAATACATTTATAAATGTATTATATGTAATATTGCATAATCGAAATATCTTCAAGTAATTAAACAAGTTATTTGTCAAGAGAATCTGATTTATTCAACTTTCTGAACAGTATCGCTGGGTGGGTTTTCTTAAACCTTGTCGACATTTAATCTAACTGTAGTATCTGATTATAAACTCTGGGTTGGTATAGTTTAAAAACTGGCCAATTGTGATACGGAAATATTTTTTTGCTGTTTAAGTAACAATCAACTGACTGTTTCTATGGCCCCAATTGGTCTGAGAGAGTTGTAGAGAGAACTCGATGAGTTGCTTCTTAGATTTGAATCTTAGCCTCTAAAAAGAGACAGGCTAGAGAGAAAAAAGTGACAAATCCGGAACAGAATTATTCCTCAGCGCCGCTATACTGTCTAAACTGACTGATAGATCGTTAGCTATTCTAAATACGTTGTAAATTATCAGGTTCTGGCAGCCTCGACTAAAAAAGATCCCTGTCTTGTAAGGTTCACGACCGATTTAGGATTGTGATATTATCGCTATCTTCTAAAATACCGAATAGTTTATCACGTTCCCTTTTCACAGGCGTATACTTTTTCGTCCCAAGTTTGTTACCTTCTCAGGGTTAGGCTTAAGTAAGGATGAGGAAAAAAACAACAAAAAACCTCTTCGAGAATGAACTGTGAACTGGACTATTCTTTGGTTAGAGTAGCAATGAAGATTAATCAGAAAGTACGTTTGCGCCGTTTGTCCGATCGCCCATCTCAAGATATGCGTAATAGGGTGGGTCAGGTGGGGCTGATCCAGGAATTCAAGATGGTGGACGGCAGCGATGTTGGACTCGTGGTGAAATTTGATGATGACTTCGCCACTTGGTTCTTTGAACATGAATTAGAGTTGGTTCATGAGCTAGAACTGGCTTCATAGGGTCAGCTTACCCGGTTATTGATGCAGGCTAGTTCATCTCATTCATAGACTTGTTCAGAATAGGGTTGGTCAGTGTTCTCGGAACTCTCAAACAATTGACTAATTAAGCCAATTTTCAGTTCTGCTAGGGTAAATCCCCATAGTTACCCTATTTATCTTGATGTTTTTCGGATGCTCGCAGGAGATACTTTATGATCTTACAAACTTCCCCGTCCCCATCGATTACACCGCGTCAGATGAACATGTTTCGGATCGTCGCCTCTATGGCTTGGTCAGACGGAAGTCTGGCCGGAGAAGAGGCGGATTTGATGCTAGAGCGTCTCAGTCACCTATTTGTATCTGATCCCGCTCAGCGACAAACTCTCCAACAGGAACTTCGGGACTACTTAATGCAGAATATTCCACTGGAAGAGTTGACCTCTAAGCTACAAAATAATGAAGAACGGGAAGTTGTTCTGCGGCTAGGCTACGAAGTTATCCGAGCTAGCTCCCGGACACCTGAGGAAGACGATATTAATGAAGAAGAAGCGATCGCTTATCAGAAGTTAGTGAAATTGCTTGGTCTCTCGGCTGATGTGGTTCAGCGTATTGAAACGGAAGTTATTGAGGAATCTAAGCGCTAATTCATTTTTTGGCTTTCTCTAAGTCAATACGTACGTTAGTCCCTGCAAAGCTGTAGAGGTGAACTTACACTGAGGCCATGTTCGCGGCGGCAGTTAATTTAGGAGCTACTAAACTAACATTTCACGCTCTGGCGTTCTTATTTTGCGTACCTCCAGCAATCTGTAGGGACTACCAATTGGGTTTGCACCTGTTGCTAAGAATACTGCAC
>JAKSDM010000647.1 GCA_022360135.1 Pseudanabaenales cyanobacterium
CAGATGAAAAATTGGCAGATAGTTCTCGCCGCCTAAGCTTTTGTCCAAGTTCCGAATCATTTCAAGCACGTCTTCTGGACTTGGTTTCTGGACAGTTGATACATCAGCGGCTGAACTCCGCCCTGACCCATCGTCTGAAATCCCATCGCCTGGAACAGCGAGGGATTCTCTTAGAAAGCGGAGGTAGTCGCCCAGCAAATTGAAGCTAAGGACAGGGTAGGCGCCCTTTGGGCGACAGTCGTGTCGCAAATAATACTGTCCCGGCTGGGTTAGCCAGACTTCCTTGAGTTGGGTTTTAGTCACCTTGACCAAGCCTCGCTGCTCCAAGTTTCGAATCATCTGTTGCCGCTCATTAACGGGGACCTTTCGGTTGATTTCCCGTGGCGTGATGGAACGTTCGGCGCAGGAACGGAGAGTCCACAGTTCAGCCGGTGTAACTGGGAGACTAGTGGTATCCAGATTAAGCAGGGTAAATCCTGCAGGGGTAATGGCAAACTTCTGCGCCTCATAGGTATAGTCTACTAATCCCTTACTGCAAAGCTGCAGACATATTCTATCCCGCTTAGCAACAGACGTTTTAGGATTAGGTCGGATTTTATTAATTGATGCTCTATAGTTGGGGCGCCCCAAAAGCTGCAAAAGAAACTTCAGCTCAATGCTGGTCAAATCCATAGCCTATTTTTGATATGCAAACGTATTTCTCTCCCAGAAATAGCCATCTGCATATCCCTGGATCGTCTTATTTTGATTGGCTAGCTCCAGCCGCTTTTCCGCCAAGCAGCAGTAGAACTCATCAATTTCAACCCCAATATAACGACGGTTCAACTTCTTAGAAACCACTGAAGTTGTCCCAGAACCGAGGAAAGGATCCAGAATCACATCGCCTTCGCGGCTACTGGCGAGGATTAGTTTCGCCACTAATTTTTCGGGTTTTTGGGTCGGATGATCGGTGTTTTCAGGCATGGACCAAAAGGGAACCGAAATATCAGTCCACAAATTAGAGGGATGGGTAATCCGAAACTTACCCTTGCGAGTATCTTGCCAATCTTTAGGATTGCCCTTCTGATCACGGTATGGGGCAATCACCTTTCTCTTTAGTTTCACGGTGTCAAGATTGAAGGTGTACTTGTCAGAAACCGTACAAAACCAAATATCTTCTGAGCAATTTTTCCAGTTGTTTTTGGCCCCTCTGCCTTTTTCTCTTTCCCAGGTAATTCGATTTCTAACGATAAAATATGAGTCAATGACTCGATGGATAGCCGTTGAGGATTGCCAATCGCCACAGATATAGATAGAGGCTGTCGGCTTTAGCAGCCTGATTAGTTTAGTCATCCATGAGGTCATCCAGGCTTCATAGGCAGCCGTTGATTTTTGGCTGAAAGCAACTTGATTAAACAATTTGTTGCGGTTATAAGGGGGATCGATGAATAAAAGATCTACACACTCAGAAGGCAGATAGTCGACGCTTGCCAACAAATCTTGATGAATTGTTTTATCAATCAGTTCCAACAACCCCATCTGGCCATTAAGTTTCAATAAGCGTTGGCGATAGAGTTGACGCTCGGGCTCCATCAAAGTCAGCGTTCTGTTCCGAGGCGCTCTGGGTTTATCAGACTTCAAACGCGGTTCTCCTAGCGCTAGAGAAATCCCTTTGCGGCAGCTTAGCAGGCATTGGGAGGGAATTGAATCATAACTCTAGAATCAGGGCGTGATTTTCCTTGGGCGAAATAAAATTATGATTTTGGTAGGGGCGCGGAGGCTCTTATAGAGACTGAAATCAATGCTCAGAATTCAATAGCGCTCTCATGATTAAACCCTCAAACAGGAATAGGATTGGACCTCCGCCGAAAGTTGTGAGGTTAGAAAAAAGCCCTAAGCAGAAATCCAGGAAACACAAATTTATGCAACATCCGGCCCCTAAGGTCAGTCAAGATTGCAGCCATGTCCTCCCGCTGCAGCCTCGGCAAGCCAGTTTCATTGAGAATTTGCTGGGCGATGGGTGAGGCGTTTAAGCCAGTGCGCTCTCGCTGCCAGAATCTCGGACAAAAATGCAAGAGGAGCCGGTTGTCTTCACGATTCGGTGAACAAACTCAAAATCGGGGGTTGACTGGAGTCCCATAAAGTCCATGTCAGACTGAGGGGCTTGAATGACACACGCTTCAAACTTACCAACTAGAACAATCGTCTTCGCCGTTCTGGGAATGCGGCATAAATCCCGCAAATCATTAATATATTTCTGCGCCACACTGACCTCATCTGGATGAGAGACCACCGTCACCAGATTGAGCACGCCCTTCCAGGCTTTGAAGAGACGCAACGCCATCAGCAACGCCAGATTGACGCTGCCTTTCTGGAGTCGTTCGGGAATGGGCAATTCATCCAGTTGGGGCCTGATCCAGAGGTTGATCACTTCTGCTCGTCCTAGCCCCGCTACGGGATGGAGTCCCAGCAGCAGCACGCCCACATTCAATCGTCGCGCTTCTTCAAATGCTGGTATCGTTTGGCTCCAGCTTTCTGGATGCTCTGGCAATCTCAGGAATAGGACATTAGGTCTAAAGAAGGTGCCCTGCAGGGTCTGCAGGGCGGCTAAAATCCCTACCGCAATCTCGTTAGCCTCCAGTACGGACCAAGTGGTGAAAACTCCTCGCCGCCGTAGGGCGGCGCTCAGGTCGTCAATGCGAAGGGAAAGGTCTTCAACGGTGGCGTTAGAGGCAAGACCCACCAATTTGATCCCGCCCTCTGGTCGGCACAGGTCAATCAACAGGCGAAACTCGCCTAGAAGCTGCGATTTATCTTCAACCGGCACTAGCATCGTAGGCTTCCAGGCGCGATAGCTGGTCATGTCTAGTTCAACGACTTTGGTGGCGGCCCACTGGGCGATCGCAGCTAAAACACCGCTGCGTACATCTGGTGGACGCCGTTCCCGGGGCTGACTCACCAACTGCAAGTGGATGCAAACCACAATTACCAGCGCCACCACGGCGAACAACGGGTTGATCACCAAGATGGCGAACAGACACCCCAAAAATCCATAGAGGGGAATCAGCCGAGTTAACTGAAAAGTAGGGCGAAAGTTCATCAATCCCAAACTGGACTCAATCAGCACCGCTAGATTGATCGTGGCGTAGGTGATCAGGAAAAACATTGTGATTAGCGGGGCAATGGCGTTGAGATCCCGCATTAACAGAGCGCCGACTGCGATCGCCCCACTAATTGCTAAAGACCGCCGAGGTTCACCATTCTTGGTCGAAAGTCGGGCCAGCCATTCACCATTAGGGAGAACCCCATCCCGACCCAGCGCCATTAAAATGCGGGATGCTCCCACTAGGGAAGACAGGGCGGCGGAGAAAGTCGCAGCCATCAACCCTGCCAGAACGGCAGGCCCCCACAATGACTTGTCCACCATAATGGTGTAATTACTAACTAATTCATTGGTTGCGGCGGCTTTAGCCGCCCAAATGCAAAGAACGACATAGACCATCGTACTGACGCCGATGGCGGACAA
>JAKSDM010001427.1 GCA_022360135.1 Pseudanabaenales cyanobacterium
ATGAACGCCCACACTCTTGTTTGTGCCCTCAATCCGAATCGCCATATCTAGCCAGCGTTTCACTTGTGGGTCATGGTCATATTTCTGCTGAAATTCAGGAACTGGGGTTTCATCCGAGATCATCACTGTGAGTTTGGTTGGCTTTCCCCGCATCACCGGAATCATCTTGGCCATCCGGTCCGCATCGCCATAGGGGATATCCAGCACCCGGGCGACATCCTTCAGCACTGCTTTGGAAGTCATTCGGTTGTAGGTAATGATCTGGGCGACTCGCGCTTCACCGTATTTTTCCGTCACGTACTTGATCACCTCATCCCGGCGTTCAATACAGAAGTCTGTATCAATATCCGGCATGGACTTGCGCTCGGGGTTAAGGAAGCGCTCGAATAGCAGACCATGATGCACCGGATCGATATTGGTGATGCCCATGGCGTAGGCGACTAAGGAACCAGCGGCGCTGCCTCGCCCCGGACCCACGGGGATTTTGCGATCGCGGGCGAATTTAATATAGTCCCAGACCACCAGGAAGTAGGTGGCGAACCCCATTTGATGCATCATTTGGATTTCGTATTCCAGCCGATCGCGGTAGGTCTGATCCACTGCTTCGTAGCACTCACAGTTAAACCGCTGGGCCAGGCCATCCCGGGCCACCTTCGCCATATAGGTTTCACCGGTGTACCCCAGCGGAACTGGAAAGTCAGGGATTCGGGGCGCTCCCAGCAACCCGTCATAGGGCTCGATCTTTTCGGCGACTTCCAGGGTGGTGGCGATCGCCTCCTCAATCACCGCATCTGGCAGGTGATCTTGGAACAGCTGCCGCATTTCATCCGCCGATTTCAAGTATTCCGTGCCGCTGTAGCGCAACCGCTTATCTTCGGTGAGCAGTTTGCCCGTCTGAATACACAGGAGGGCGTCGTGGGCCTCCACGTCATAGCAGGAAATGTAGTGGGAATCATTTGTGGCAATGATTTTGATATCCAGTTCGCGGGCGATCTGAATCAATTCCACATTTACAATCCGGTCTTCAGGCGACCCATGGTCTTGAATTTCCAGATAATAGTCTTCGCCAAAGATATCTTTGTACCACTGAGCCACCCGACGGGCAATTTCTGGTTTTCCCTGCAGAATAGCTTGCGGCGCTTCCCCCCCTAAACAAGCGCTGGTGACAATCAGCCCTTCATGGTATTGCTCCAATAAATCTTTATTGATGCAGGGTCGCGAAAAAATCCCCTTCCCCTGCACCCCCTTCAGGTGGGAAATCGAGGTCAGCTTGACTAGATTCTTGTAGCCTTGAGTATTTTTCGCTAGCACCACCTGGTGATAGCGAGGACGGCGTTGCTGCAGAGTGATATCGCCATTGATGACGTACATCTCATTGCCAATAATCGGTTTGACGCCCTGACTCGTACAAACCTTGAGCAACTCGATCGCCCCATACATGACGCCATGATCGGTCAGGGCGATCGCTGGCATGCCTAACTCCACCGCCCGATTCACCAACTCAGGCAGTTGACTGGCGCCGTCCAAAAGGCTGTAATCACTGTGAATATGAAGGCCAACAAAAGACATAGAGGGAATGGGCGCTGGCTTGCTATAGTACAAATATACTTTCTTGCTCTTACCAAACTCAACCCATGGCTTAGATCGTTAAGCAAGAAGAATGTCACTCAGAGTAGCGGATTTTTGTCTATTTGTCGCCTATTTGTCGCTACATCTAGTATCTTCCAGCGGAACTAAAGGGAGGAGGACTCTACATGTAGAAATGGTTTTATGCGGTTGGCCTTAAAATTCATTCATAGAAAATCATCCGAATCGACTTGTTTCTATGTGTTAGTTGGTCAGTATTATTCTGTGAAAGTAGATGTTGGGTTTTCTTAGGGCAAATACTCTTGTTTGAGCGAAACTTGCGTAATGTAAGATGGATATTGTCAAGAATTGTATCGATTGCGAAGTCTTTTTTAGGACTCTCGTACTACACTTCCATATTGCAATCAGTCCTTGAAGATATACACTAGTGAAATGTCAAGCAGTAACACTGGTATTGAATGGACTGATAAAACCTGGAATCCAACTACTGGCTGTAATAAGGTGAGTCCAGGTTGTCGCTACTGCTATGCTGAAGCACTTACAGAGCGATTTACTAACAACTTTCCACAAGGTTTTAAGCTGACGCTACACCCAGATCGGTTAGAGCAACCTAAAAAATGGCGCACACCTAGTCGGATTTTTGTGAACTCCATGAGTGACCTTTTTCACAAAGATGTGCCATTTGAATACTTGCAGGAAATTTTCGCTGTTATGCGTGAAACTCCCTGGCATATTTACCAAATTCTTACTAAGCGTGATCAAAACTTGGCAGAGTTAGCGCCTAAGCTCGAATGGGCTAAGAATATTTGGATGGGTGTATCCGTGGAGAACCAGCAATATACTTCTAGAATTGATGCTTTAAGACAAGTATCAGCTAGAGTCCGCTTCCTTTCATGTGAGCCTCTATTAGGATCGCTTCGTCTAGATCTGACAGGAATTGATTGGGTAATTGTGGGTGGTGAGTCTGGCCATCATCATCGCCGCATGAACCCAGAATGGGCTAGAGAAATTTTGTATCAAACACGAGAAGCTAATGTTGCCTTTTTCTTTAAGCAGTGGGGTGGTCACCACTCAAAAGTTGGTGGCAGGATGCTGGATGACTTCATCTGGAATGAGATGCCAGCAGTTTGGTATGAACACGTTAACAAGTGGCAAAAGCAAGAGCTTACTAGGCATCAAAAGTCCTATAGGTTAGAACAGAGGTGTTCAATCTCTGCAAAATGAAAAGAGTCTAACTATGGGCCAGCTTGGTAGTGAAGGTGAGGATATTATCGGGCCATGGTCTGAGGAAAAGTTAGATTTACTGGCGAAGTATCTCAAAGCTTACTCCGCCATCATGAGTAATCAAAAAACCTCAAATAACCCCACAGGTAAGCCTTGGCTTCGAGCATATTACTATATTGATGCTTTTGCTGGTTCAGTTAGACCTAGAACTAAAGCGGATGAGGAGCGATATATTGAGGGTTCTCCTCTCCGGGCTTTGCAAACAGAGCCTCGATTTGATGGCTACTGGTTCATAGATGTTTCTCCACAACGCATAGAACTAGTCGAAAGACTTCGTGAAGAGTTTCCAGATTGTGCTATCGAAATACGCCAGGGTAACTGCAATGAGGTTTTGTGTAACGACATTATTCCACGCTTTCCTCGCGCCTCTATACAAAGAGCATTTGTCTTCTTAGATCCGTATGGATTGCAAGTGGACTGGGAAACAGTGAGAAAGCTGGCAAATATCAGAACTTGCGATATTTTCGTAAACTTCTCAGTGATGGGGGTTACTCGTCTTCTCCCTAGGGAGCAAAGCCCAGAACCAGAAGTGGTGGAGCAGTTAAGCAAAGTTATGGGTAACACGGAGTGGATTAACCAAATCTACCGAACACCCACAGAGCACCAGTTAGATCTTTTTGGTAATCAGGAGCCTTCGCCAAGTCGTACAACGCTCCGGGCTGAATGGTTAGCAAGTCTATATACAGACCAATTGCGAACACTATTCCCATATGTCAGCAAACCCGTTCTCATGAAAAACTCGACTAATTCAGTGCTGTATGCATTATGTCTGGCAAGTCATAATCAAACAGCTATCAGCATTACCAATGATATTTTCAATCGACATGAGCGATTGAAACAAATAGGAAGATGATTTTTGGATGTTTCTAATCCTGGGGATGGGGTTTTGGCTCCCTCAATGCAAACCGACTCCCTTTTTTATCGGCTCTTTCAAACTGCACCAGGACTTTCCTTTGAACTGATTGGTCAATCGCCTCAAATCGCTCAGGGCTATACCTTTCGTTCGCTGAACTGAAGCAAACAGCTTTTCGATTAGATGGTGTATTTCTGCCAACCCAGAAGACGACCCCTGCCAAAGTCTATTTTTTAGAAGTTCAGTTCCAGAGAGATCCATTCCTCTACCGTCGATTGTTTGCTGAAGTCTGTCTATTCCTGTGCCAAAATCCTAACATCATGGACTGGCAGGTCGTTGTCATTTATCCAGAGCTATCGCTCGAACCGGCTGACCTGCGTCCCTACCAAAACTGGTTGGGTTTGCCTGAAATTTATCGCATCTATCTGGATCAGTTAGCCGAGGAACCATCGGCTCCAGGCATTGATCTGGTACGGCTGATCGTAGAGCCAGAGTCCACTGCGGTTGACCGAGCTAAACAATTGTTGAGTCAAGCGTCCCAAACCGCGATCGCCGA
>JAKSDM010000518.1 GCA_022360135.1 Pseudanabaenales cyanobacterium
AGGGGTTACCTCTCTAGTGCGACGGGATAGTTATTCTGCCATTTACGGTAGTATTGGGATATCATCCTACACAGGCTGGCAATAGGATCATAGGCGGTTTCTGTTCAGCTAGCTCCATCAATCTTTCGTGGGCGACTGTGAGAATCCTTTCGGCTGTACTAGGGTTGGTGTGCATCAATGCGATCGCACTTTCAATTTCACTAACAATCAGATCTAACTCAGTTTGCATATGCTCTCCTTGTGAATTAGCAGCCTAATCTTGACAGGTAGGGTTAAAGGCAGACAGCATAAGCCAGAACACTCCGCAAATCCCCTTATCACTTCTATCGTGCTATGCCGAAAGCATAGAGGTATTCGGCAATATGGCTGAATAAAGCATGAAGATTGCTTTATAGAGCCCGTCATCATTCTTCAAGCTGTTCAGATATTCGCAGTTAAGGTTAAGGGGATTTGTTAGAATCTACATCCACCAGACCTTCACGGCTCCAGTCTCATCTCCGCCAGCGAACGCTGACCGTCTGGGCTGATGGCGACGCCGTCAGCCTGCCAAATTGGTCTGGCAATAACCCAAATTTCTTGGGCTGTTTCGAAATCCCATTTTTATTCCAATTCAAGCTCGGCGGTGCGGACAGGGTATTGCTGAGTTTGGCCGCTTCGTTTGACCTTAATTTGGAGGATTTGACCGACCTGACTTTTCTCAACTAGATTCTGCAGTTGCTCAGCGGCAGTCGTCGAGGTTTGATCAATTTCGACAATCACATCTCCCCGACGGATACCGGCTTCGGCCGCGGGGGTATTGGGCAACACCCGAGTGACCAAAACGCCATTTACCTCGGGCAACACAACGGCGGAATTGGGGTCATCGTTGTTTCGTTTGGCAATTTCGGGCGTCAAAGTGGCAATTTGAACGCCAAGATAGGGATGGGCGATTCTTTCACCTCTGGCCAAGCGATCTTTAATTTCTTTGGCCTTGTTAATCGGAATAGCAAAGCCAATCCCCGTAGCATCAGCCCGAATCGCTGTATTGATACCAATCACCTCACCCTGCTGATTCAGCAGAGGACCTCCCGAGTTGCCAGGGTTTATGGCGGCGTCGGTTTGGATAAATTCCAAACGTTTATTGGGGATCCCAATCATTGCACTGGAGCGTTTAAGGGTACTGATGATGCCAAGGGTAACCGTGTTGTCCAGTCCTAAAGGATTACCCACTGCGATCGCCCAATCTCCCACTTCAACTTGGTCAGAATTCCCTAGGGGAGCAACCGGCAGGTTAGTATCACCAGCATCGATCTTAATCACCGCTAAATCAGTGATTTCATCAATTCCCTCAACCACACCGTCGAAACTACGGCCATCTTTAAGGGTGACCATCACTTGATCAACCCCATTGACCACATGGGCGTTAGTCAAAATGTCCCCCTCAGGATCAATGATGAACCCCGAGCCCTGTCCTCGCAGCCGCTCCTCTTGAGGGGGCCGAGGAAACATATCAGGGCTGCTAAAAAAGCCGTTAAAACGAGGGTCATCAAAGAACGGTTCGGGGGTATCGCGAATAATTTTGCGCTCAGTATCAATTCGGATTACTGCAGACCCTACTTGCTTGACAGCGATAGCCACAAAGCTTTCATTGGTAGTCGCTATCTGTTCTAGGGATTGGGCTTGGACTGGACACAGCCCAATGTTGCCGACCAGCAAACCCGCCAAAATTCCAGCCAACCATCGAAACAGGCAACCTTCAAGGGTCGTAGATAACCGATTGAACCAAATCACTGATCTTAATGTCTCCTTGATAGAGTCATCCAATAAACTATAAAGACGGGATTAATCAGTGTTTGACCGATTTAACCCGGATGCTTTAAAACCTCTATTGGTTTCTGATTTTTAATCCATCGTCTTCTCTCTTCTCCTAACTATTGTGACAGCTCCACCCCAAGAGCGGGTATTTTAATCGCATCTATGAACTATCCTGGGATTGCTCAATGTCTGGGACTAATATCTATGTCATCGAATTCTGAAACTCGCACCAAGCTGTTTGGACAATCCTTATCCCAAAGTGTGGTCGCAGTCTGCGCCGCTTTAGCCGTAGGTTTTTTAGTTAGCTGCAGTCGGGGGGAGGAAACTTCCTTCGAGGTCATGTTGGCTGAGCACTTACAGGCTAGCGGCGCCAGAATGTATGGAGCTTTCTGGTGTCATCACTGTGAGAACCAAAAAGCATTATTCGGTGAAGCGATTGATCGCGTCCCCTATGTTGAATGTGACCCCGAGGGAGAAAATTCTCAAGCGCAACTATGTCAAGAAAAGG
>JAKSDM010001832.1 GCA_022360135.1 Pseudanabaenales cyanobacterium
ATGATGTCGATCTATACCGTGGCAGCCGGGGGTGGGTCAATTCTCACCTTCGATGGGGCGCGCTATCGGGTTGGGCCAGAGTCAGCCGGAGCCCATCCGGGGCCAGTCTGTTATCGCCAGGGAGGACCGCTAACGGTGACGGATTGCAACGTCATGGCGGGTAAGCTGCAGCCAGACTTTTTCCCCAAGGTGTTTGGGCCAGACGGTAATTGGCCGCTAGACGCCGCGATCGCGCGGCGCCGGTTTAAGGAATTGGCCACCCGAATTCAGGCTGAAACTGGCGATCGGCGGGCGCCGGAACAGGTAGCGGCGGGGTTTTTGGCGATCGCAGTGGATAACATGGCGAACGCCATCAAAAAGATCTCGGTGCAGCAAGGTCATGATGTTTCCGAGTACACGCTCTGTTGTTTTGGTTCTGCAGGCGGCCAACACGCCTGCCAGATCGCCGATGCGCTAGGCATTAATCAAATCTTTATCCATCCCTATGCTGGCGTACTTTCAGCCTATGGCATGGGACTGGCGGATCTGCGAGCGTTACGGGAAAAAGCAGTCGAAGCCCAATTGACCCCCGATTTGACGCCAGAATTAGAGGCCCGATTGGCGGAACTTGCCGCCGACGGTAAAGCCGATATCTTAGGCCAAGGGGTTGCAGAATCACGGATTGAAATCCGGCAAAAGGCGCACTTGCGCTATCAGGGCGCAGACTCATCCCTAATGGTGGACTTTAACCACATCACTGGCATGAAGACTCAATTTGAGCAAGCCCACCGTCAGCGCTATGGCTTCATCATGCCCCAAAAAGCCCTAATCGTCGAAGCAGTTTCGGTTGAGGCGATTGGCAGAACCTTAGTTCCAGAAGAACCGGTGCGGCAACGGCGCACTGAAGCGCTGCCAAGCCCCATCGCCACAGTCCCAGTCTACACCGCCGACGCCTGGCGCCAAACCCCCCTCTTCCAACGCGATCGCCTCCAACCTGGCGACACAATCGCCGGTCCCGCTATCGTCATTGAAGCCACCGGAACGAACATGATCGAACCCGGTTGGCAGGTGATAGTGACGGATCGGAATCATTTGATTTTGAGGAAGATGGGGGAGATGGGGGAGATGGGGGAGATGGGGAAGCAGGAGGGGGAATTCCAATCCAAAATCCAAAATCCAAAATCCAAAATCCTTAGCGGAGCGGAGCAGAGCCTTAGCGGAGCCATGCCTTATGAGGCTATTGCCCCTAGGGCTATCAATCCAAAATCCTCCCCCGATCCGGTCATGCTGGAGATCTTCAACAATCTCTTCATGGCGATCGCCGAACAGATGGGGTTTACGCTGCAAAAAACCAGTTACTCGGTCAATATCAAAGAACGGCTGGACTTCTCCTGCGCTATTTTTGATCAACCAGGTTATCTTGTCGCTAACGCTCCCCATATCCCTGTCCACTTGGGCTCTATGGGGGAAAGTGTTCGGACGCTGATCGAGAATTGTGGCGACACCCTTAAACCAGGCGATGTCTATATCCTCAATAATCCCTATAATGGGGGCACCCATCTACCAGATGTAACAGTTATCACTCCGGTTTTTGTAGAGACATTGCCGACAACCTCTCTACAGCAAACCACCATTCCCCTCTTCTATGTCGCTTCCCGGGGTCACCACGCCGACATCGGCGGGATTACTCCGGGTTCTATGCCGCCTAACAGCACGACTATTGACCAAGAAGGGGTTTTGATTGATAACTTCCAGTTGGTGGATCGAGGCCATTTTCGAGAAAAAGAGCTGTTGGCGTTGCTCACCTCAGCCCCCTATCCGGTCCGTAATCCGATGCAGAATATTGCAGACCTACAAGCGCAAATTGCGGCCAACGAAAAGGGCGTGCAAGAATTGCACAAAATGGTTGAGCACTATGGTCTGGAGACTGTTCAGGCATACATGCAGCATGTGCAGGACAATGCTGAGGAATCGGTGCGGCGGGTGATCGATGTCCTGCAGGATGGCGACTTCATTTATCCCTTGGATGATGGCAGTCAAGTGCAAGTAGCGATTACCATCGATCGACAGAATCGCAGCGCTAAGATCGATTTTACCGGGACCTCTCCCCAGCAGGCGACAAATTTCAATGCCCCCGCAGCGGTCTGTAAGGCCGCCGTTCTATATGTATTCCGCACCCTCGTGGATGACAATATCCCGTTGAATGCAGGCTGCCTCAAACCGCTAGAAATCATTATTCCAGAGGGCTGTATGCTGAATCCGCGTTACCCCGCAGCGGTGGTGGCTGGCAACGTCGAGACGTCTCAAGTGATTACGGACGCCCTCTATGGCGCTCTCAATATTATGGCGGCCTCCCAAGGCACCATGAACAATTTCACCTTTGGGAATGAACGTTACCAGTATTACGAAACTATTTGCGGCGGTTCCGGCGCTAGTCCCAACTATAGCGGAACGGATGCAGTTCATACCCACATGACTAATTCCCGCCTCACCGATCCTGAGGTGCTGGAATGGCGCTTTCCAGTGCTGCTAGAGAGCTTTGCCATCCGTCCCAATAGTGGTGGTCAGGGGTATCATCACGGCGGTAATGGCATTATCCGCCGCATCCAATTTCGGCAACCAATGACGGCGGCTATTCTTTCCGGACATCGCCAGACGCCTCCCTTTGGGCTAGCTGGCGGCGAACCTGGGGCAGTGGGTCGCAATTCTGTGGAACGCACCCATGGCATGATTGAGGAATTAAGGGGGCAAGCGACGGTTAAAATGAACTCTGGCGATGTTTTTGTGATTGAAACACCGGGGGGCGGCGGCTATGGTGTTCCGCTTACTTACAGGTAGGCATGCGGGCTCCAAAGGTATGCTGAAATGGAGGGCGTTGACTGAGACATCGGAAATAGGCGGCGATCGCTGCATAGGCTTTCTCTTGCCTAAAATCTATATTGAGTCGGAAGAGTATATAGGCAAGCTGGGCGCCCATAGCAACATCCGCTGCACTGAACTGGTCGCCCAGCAAAAAGGAATGATGCTCTAGATATTGATTGAGCGCGGAAATCAGGCGAGACTTTTGGGGCTTTTGCTCCGCTGATTGATAAACAACCCGTTTGAAGGTGGTGGTGGTAAAGAGCACCCACTGGGCCAGTTTTGCCCGTTGTTCTGGAGTGGCGGCGATGGCGTCATATTTCTCCGCTAAGTAAAGTAGGATGGCGCCGGACTCCCAAAGCTTGAAGTCATCATCCACAATGGTGGGAACTTTTCCAAAGGGGTTAATCGCCAAAAAATCAGGTTGTTGCTGCTTCCCTGCCTGCAAATCAATCAGGATGAATTGGTAAGGAATCCCTAATTCCTCCAGATACCATCGGATAATCGCAGCTTGACTGCGAGCACCCCCGTAAAGTTTCAACATCAGAGCCCCTAGCCAGTGTAAATCACTATGTTATTTTCTGCGATTGCATCGAGCCCCTAAAGAAAAGATAGGCGGTTGCAATCGTCATCACCCCATTTAATTCAGCTGTTTTGGGTCTGTATTGTAATTGAATCTAGACCCATCATCTATGCGCTTAAAGGCGGCAGTAACTCAGGAAACGGTTGAGGGTTATGTCTAGATCGGATTTGGTGCGAATTGGTTTTCGAAGTGCAACAAAGCTCACTTCAGATGCATCACCCTAAATTTGGGTTTATAAAAATTATCATTCTAGACCAATCAGATCACACATTCCGCCTAACTCTAAACCAGGCGGCTATGGAGACAATCTCTGAATCTCCCACCCCCCCTCTGCTTGGCGCGAGTATAAAAAACGGTCATGCAGTCTATTGGGACGTCCCTGCCAGAACTCAAAACTATGCGGCGCCACCCGAAATCCTCCCCAAAAAGAAGGTAA
>JAKSDM010001816.1 GCA_022360135.1 Pseudanabaenales cyanobacterium
ATTCCTCCCCTCCTGCTCATAGGTGGTTTGGAACATGGCTTTGTAGAAATCATTGAACTCGGTCTTGACAAAGACGGGAATCTCCGCATTGGAGGGGATATTCACCATGCGGTAGTTAGTCAACTCTGCCTGCCCTCGCGGAGACATCAGATAGATGATTAGGTCCTGCGCTGACTGGGCGTTGATCATGCCTAAGCGGATTGGCAGCATGAATCGGGGCGATTCATAGGCCATCTGCAACGGCCGTAAGGCTTGAAACCCACTTTGATCAAACGCTTCCAGATTGACCTTGGCCACAAAAAACTTCATCCCCTGGCGGATGTAGGGCTGCAGCAATTGGCTGGCGCCTTGAGGGATCCGATAGTCATGCCGCCGCAGCCAGGTTTCCAAGCCATCAGACTCCCGAGCGCTGAGAATCACAATGTCGTATTCCCCCACCGTGAATTGAGATTCTACGGTCACCCCAAGGGCCTCATCTCGACGCTCTAGAGCCCTATTTGCGTCCAGCTGCATTGACCCTGCGGTCGGCGCGGCCATGGGCCTGGGTATGGGTTGACATGGGTCGGGGTCAAAATACTCCACCAAGCGAGGCGCACTAAACGCATCTAGCCGCTCCATAATCTTTGAGTCTCCCACATGCACCTGCTCTTCCGCCAGCACCACCGGCACCGGCACTACCATGGCAAAATCCGCCACCTCCCCCTGATAGTCATTCGCCATGGTCAACACCGTCCGATTCCCATCCCGCGCGATCGCCACCTGAGATGCTTGGTTATATAACTGGGTATCCGCCTTTGCCACATAGAATCCACAAAAAGCCCAGGCCGTTGGGGCAATGCAGAAAACAGCGATCGCAAGGGTGACGATCGGAACCAGAAACCGGGCAAGTTTCATACAGATCTCCTTTTCACTTTTCAACAATGAGTGATTACTTGCTTAAATGGGCATCCTTTGACCGAGGTCAATGCACCCGTCAGAGCGAAGGGGTTGGCTAGGGTAAATCATGTTGCTAGCCGCTCATTACCTCCGACGGCTTAGGAAGCTCTAACTGAGGCGGTTCCTTCCAGCAAAACCGAGTGGCTGACCAGTACTGGTCCAACAGAATCGTGACGGGCGCCAGCGCAAATAAGGCCCAAAAGACAGCGGTGGCTATGAAGAATTGATTGCGCAGAATAAAGGTGAGCAGAGCGATCGCCCCCGCCCAAACCAGACGACCTAACCGAGCATTAGGAATCGAACGGGGGTCGGTAATCATAAATAGGGCGAATAGCAGCAGCGATCCGCTCATCAGCCGATGCGCCCACACATCCCAAGTCCAGCCTAACCAGAGATTGCGGAGGGCTTCTAGGAAGGCGTAGGAACCGAGAAAGGCGACAGTGGTGTCCCAACGACCCACCCGCTTCAGCACCAGTCCGCCAGCCCCCACAAAAATGAACACGTACCAAACATCTTCTCCCCACTGCCCTGGGGAGACCCAAGCATCTTGGGTTAACAACAGGGTGGCGACAATACCGAAATTGGCGGGGTTGAAGAAGTGCTTGTCATTGGTTTGGAGCACAAACTTACTGGCGATCGCCAAACCACTCGCCACCATCATGGTAGTGTAATGATCAGTCCGCAGCAGCAGACTTAAAGCCAGGGCGGTAATCAGTGGGCTACGCCAGTTGAAGGGTAGATCGCAGGAGGGTGTCGTTTGGCCTCTGCCAATCATCCATAGCCAATACTGCGCAGCCAATGAGCCAATCAGTTGGGTGAGTAGGCAGGTGACGATCGCCACCCCAATCATCTCAGATCGCAGCGTCCAATCCCTAGCCCAAATTCCCAGAACGAGAAATAGCGATAGGAAAAGAATTTGGTAATCACGAGCATCGCGTCGCAAAGTTAAACCTCCGGTCTGCCTCCATTTCCAACTCTCGGAGAGCAGTTATTGCTAGTATGACGCCCGGAATAAGACAAGATTGCATCGTTACAGGTTCTGTAACGACGCAATTTTACTCTCTGACCCTGAATCCTGGACAATCTTGCTCTGACTATGACTGGTTGTAGCGGCTAGACTCAGACTAGCACCTCCTCAACTGCTGCAGGCCATCAACGTTACATCACCGTTTTCATCCGTTGCCAAATCAGAGCGATCGGTCTGTGTATCAGCAATCACTTCAACCGATATCCGCTGATTCATTCCCCTCGCTTGGGCGGCTTAAACGGCAAACAGATCTGGAAACACGTTTCTCCCGGTTTCGAATTGACCCGAATCACCCCTTGATGGCGCTTAACCACAATCCGACGAGCAATATCCAGCCCTAGCCCGGTTCCAGCTCCGACGCCCTTAGTTGTGAAGAAGGGTTCAAAAATGCGTGACTGAACAGCTTCTGGAATACCGGGGCCATTATCGATGATTTCCACCCATACGCGATCGCCCTGTCGAGAGGTGCGGATGGTGAGTTCACCTTGGCAGTTCATCGCGTCGATCGCATTGTCAATCAGGTTGGTCCATACCTGATTAAGTTCGCTCCCGTAGGCGCAGATACGGGGTAAGTTCTGATCATAATTACGTTTAACGGCGACGCCATGCTTGAGCTTGTGGTGCAGAATGGTCAGTGTATCTTCGAGTCCTTGGTGTAAATCAAGCTCCTGTAACGGGGCTTGATCCATATAGGCATAGGATTTGAGGGCCTTGACCAGATCGGCGATGCGGGCGACGCTCTGTTCCACCTCATGCACCAGTGAGGCGACGGCCAGGTTGTTTTCCATCCAACTCAAGACACTACTTAGTGAATCGGGATCTAACTTACGGCTGAGGGTATTCAGGTAGTCTTCGTCAATCCTGACAGAGACGAGGTTGGGGGCCAGTTTCCAGCCATCGGGAATGTTGTTGTCCGCCAACCAATCCGCGAGCGCATCTTCGCGATCGCTCTGTTCTAACGGATCGAGCGGCGATAATCCCATCCGGCAAGACATGGCGAATTCTTGTAGCTCTTTAAGCACTTGCCGTTGAGCTTCAGGTAGGCTGTCTTCACACAATCCCAGAGTTTGTAACTCCAAGCCTTGAATGGTCTCTCGGAGTTGTTTAGCGGCTCTCAATCCAGCGGCGGCTGGATTATTCAGTTCGTGAGCCAGTCCTGCCGACAACTTACCCAGCGCCGCCAGCTTCTCTTGCTGCTGTAACTGTTCTCCGACCTCCTGGGAGCGCCCAGCCATCGCGGTTCGGATGACAGCTGCTGAGCGAGAGCATTCCGAGATCACTTGCCTAAAGGTTCCAGGGGATAGTTCCATCACTTTGCAGGGACCGACTGCACGAGCCGTGACTGAGGCTGGAGTCCCGGCAACCATGCCAATGTCTCCAGTAAATTCACCAGCTTTGTGGATTGTCAGCAGTTGTTCTTCATTTCCAACTCGTTGGGTGATGCGGACTTCCCCTGCTAGCACAATGTAGAAGGGATAAGTTAAATCCCCCTGAGAAAAGAGGATTTCTTCGTCCTTAAAGTCCACCTCCCGTCCTTGGTCAGCCAGTTGCTGCAGGTAGGCGTCCGATAGCTTGGGGAACAAGGCGTCTTGGTTGGGATCGGGCAGCATAATTACACCTGACTGAGATATTGGTGGATAAATTGGACGCAAATTGACCCCTCGCCGACACCGGATGCAACACGCTTGATGGAGCCATGCCGCACATCACCAACTGCAAAAATGCCCGGAATATTGGTCTCCAGCATCAAAGGATCGCGTTCTAGCGGCCATCCTTTGACACGACCATTTTCCCTGGGCAGATCAGGTCCGGTTAGGATAAACTCCCGCTCATCCCGAGCCACCAAACCCTCCAACCAATTGGTATGGGGAACGGCGCCGATAAAGATAAACAGTGACTGAGTTGGCAATGTCTGGGTCTCGCCCGTTACCGAATTCTTAACCACGATGCTTTCTAAGCTGGCGTCGCCTTTCGTTTCAATTACACTCGAATGGGTCCAAACGTCAATGTTGTCTGTCGCCCCAATCTGGTCAATCAGGTACTGGGACATACTCTTAGCCAATGAATCTGCCCGCACCAACATGATCACCTTACGGGCGTATCGGGAAAAATACATCGCTGCTTGCCCAGCTGAATTGGCGCCCCCAATTACATAAACATCTTCATTCGTACAGGCGGCGGCTTCGGTTTGAGCAGCGCCGTAATAGACGCCGGCCCCCGTAAATTTGTCGACGCCAGGCACATTTAGCCGCCGCCAGGAAACCCCTAGAGCCATAATCAAGGCATGACAGCTGATTTCTTTGCCATCACTCAGGCTCACAATCCGGTAATTATCTTCAATTTGCACGCCAGTCGCTTCCTGGGGGGTCAGAATCTCAACCCCAAAGCGCTTAGCCTGGGTTACGGCTCGTCTAGCCAGATCGCCTCCGCTCAAGCCCACCGGAAACCCTAAGTAGTTCTCAATCCTCGAACTGGTTCCCGCTTGACCGCCAGGCGCTTCCCGTTCAATCATTACGGTGCGCAGTCCTTCTGAGGCGCCATAAACCGCAGCCGCCAAACCGGCTGGCCCTCCACCAACAATCACCAGATCGTAGAATGGATTTTCTGCCTGGGTCTGCAAGCCAATCTTTTCCGCCACTTGGATATTAGAGGGCTTGGCCAAGCGAGAGCCATCGGGGAAGAGCACCAAGGGTAAATGGGCTTTTCCTCCCCTGTCCGCAAAATCTACTAATTGTTGAGCATCTCTATCTTGTTCGATGTCTAACCACCGATAAGGAACCTGGTTCCGAGCCAAAAAGTCTCGGATTTGGTGGGATTGGGGGGACCAACGATCGCTAATTACCCGAATGCCTTCAAAGGGGGGACGGAAAGTCGCCTGCCAATCATCCAGCAGATCATCCAAGATCGGATATAGCTTTTCTTCTGGCGGATCCCAAGGCTTCAGCAGATAATAGTCCAATCGAGCCGCGTTGATTGCCCGAATCGCCGCGTCTGTATCGGCATAGGCCGTTAGTAGGACGCGTTTGGCGGCTGGGAAGATATTAATCGCCTGCTCTAGAAACTCAACCCCGGTCATTTGGGGCATGCGCTGATCGGCTAGAAACAGGGCGATCGCATCATTCCGCAGTTTCAGTTGCTGAGCGGCGTCCAAGGCAGATTGGCCAGAATCAGCTCGGACGATGCGAAAGCGATCGCCATACATGCGCCGCAGGTCGCGGGCGACTGCCTGCAGCACTTCGGGATCGTCGTCGACGGTGAGGATTGCGGGTTTGGCCATGGTGGGGCTTAGGGGTTAGGGGCTAGGTGTGGGGTGTGGGTGTCGGAAGATAAGTGGATGGGCAAATAGGTAAGGGAAGTATTCTTCGTTCTTTGTTCTTTGCTTCATTCATCCACTCCATTATTTCTCTACTCCCCATTATGATTACCAATTTAAGGTTCATGCTGCGATCGAGGGCGTCAAAATCAACGATCTGCTCAATGCTCTCACCGAGGCGCTCAATCTGCTCGTTCAACTGTTGGATATGGTCGCGAATATCACTTCTCATTGCCTTGGAAGCCTA
>JAKSDM010001436.1 GCA_022360135.1 Pseudanabaenales cyanobacterium
AAGATTAAATATTAGTTAAGCCAAAAGTTGAGCGTCAATGCCACTCTGGTTGACCCTGATTTCCCTGGGTCAATGGGGCATAAACCGCCCTATCTTCAACCCTAAACAGCCTTTAGGCAAGAGACTGGGGGAGAGGGAAAAACCCGCGATTTATATCAGGGATGCGGTTTACTCACCTCTTGAATTTGGTATAGCCGGGAGAGAATAAGGCTCTTGGTCTAGATTGTTGTGTACATTCACTGAATTTGAGGGCTGATGGCTACTCTGACTTAAAAGACTAAGAGCATGACGAAAGTTTCTGTTTCACGAGCAACATTTAGCAATGGGGCAAACTCAACCAATTTTTGGCGTCGGTTTGACCAGGTGAGATCGCCAGGAACGGCCTCTAAAGACCGGTCTAACAGTATCGCTGATCGCCCAATAGCCAGGCTTTTCCCACGAAGACGTTTCCGTTGGGTGATCGATGCAATCCTGCCGTTGACTATGATTATGATCGCAGGTATAGCAGTCCATCTACCCGTTTCCCTGCCTGATCCGGCGCGTCCAGCCGTATTTGCTTTTTTGTTGGCGGTAATTCTGTGGTCAACGACTTCGATCGCCGCCGACTATGTCGCCCTCCTCACAGTAATGACGCTGATTCTACTGGGGGGCAGCTCTCAAGAAAAATTGTTCGACGCCTTGGCCTCGGATGTAGTTTGGTTAATGATTGGCGCCTTCGTTTTAGGCGGCGCCGTGCAGAAAGCTGGGTTGGCCGTAAGGCTGACTCAGTTAGTCATATCTAAGGTGCGAACAGTCAGAGGGATGTTCTGGTTGCTTACTATTGTCCTGATTCCACTGTCATTTTTAGTGCCCTCTACCTCTGGGCGCGCCGCCGTAATGATTCCCGTGTTCCGCAGTATTACTAGCGCAATTCGCGATCACCGCATTACCCGCGCCATCGCCTTGCTGACACCCACCATCATTCTGGTGTCAACCATTGTAGCCATGGTGGGCGCTGGCTCTCATCTAATCGCCAACGATTTACTATACCAAATTACTAACCAACGGATCTCATTCACCCAGTGGGCCATCTATGGTTTACCATTTGGGGTGGTCGCTAGCCTAGTCTCCTGCTGGGTAATTATGCGTTTATTTTTGGATGAGAACCGCCTGCGGACAAAATTACAGTTTCCTCAAGTCAAGTCTCAGCCCCTTTCTCGCCCAGAATGGTTCACCCTCGTGGTCGTAGGTGTAATGATCGGGCTATGGTTAACGGAAGATTGGCATGGTCTGAAGATTGCCACCGTGACCATGGTGGGGGCTCTGGTCTTAACCTTGCCGGGACAGGGCGTCTTGAAATGGAAAGAGGGTGTCAAAGCCGTCTCGTGGAATTTGGTGATTTTCGTCGGCGCCGCCTTTGTCTTGGGCCAATCACTGATTGATTCGGGGGCGGCGCAATGGGCGATTGATCAACTATTTGCAGTCAGCGGTCTGACCAGTTCAGAATCGCAGCCGCTCATTCTCATATCAATCGGGTTAATCGCCCTGACATCTCATTTATATATGACCTCTCACACAGCCCGGGCAGCTGCATTAGTGCCCGCCATCTTGTATCTGGCCAACAGTTTACAGCTCAATCCTGTAACCGTGTTGTTCCTCAGCACCGTAGGCATGGACTACTGCCTAACGTTTCCGGTTAGTTCTAAGGCTCTACTTATGTTTCAGGGGATTGATGGCGGAACCTATAAGCCGACAGATTTACTGCGTCTCAGTGCAGTCCTGATGCCGGTTCACTTAGGACTCATGGTACTGTTCTATTACACATATTGGCATTGGGTCGGTTTGACACTCTAGGCCACTTGTCGCTTGGCGCTTGTTGCTTGTCACTTGTCACTTGTCACTTGTCACTTGACCAATGACCAATAACTAATGACCAATGACCAATGACCCATTAATTCTTGCTCAGCCAGAACGTTCTGGCTTCATTTATTACCCCGTTTGATTTAGATATTGAAGATTACCTGACATGAATTTACGCAAGAAATTATTTACCCTCTTTGGCAGTTTAGCTCTCCTCGCCCTCGCCAGTGGGGGAGTTACCTCGTGGGCGATCGCGCAATGGCACAACAGTGAAGACAAGCTTCAGGAGCACTACCATCGCAGTCTTTTAGCATTAGAAGTGAAGTCACAAACCTTTCGGGCGATGAAAGAATTGTTAGATGAAGTCGTGGAGGAGGATGAGCACGCCCGAGAAGATTTTGAATCGATTCTGGCTCCGGTTGAAGATCTGCTCAAACGCTGGGATGATTTAGCTCACAATGAAGCAGAAAGACGACAAGTTCAACAAGTTCGTAATGCTTACAGCAATCTAGTGAAAGCTGCCCGAACAGTGTTTGACTTGATGGAGGCGGGTCGTGAACAAGCCGCCTTAGAGCTGATAGACAATGAACTAGAGGAAGTGTATTTTCTAGCTTTCGAACGAGTTACTGTGGAAGCGGTGGAATCGGACAGACAAAATCGTGAGATTATCCTGGCGGAAACCCGCAGAACCCGACAAACCTCTCAGTTTGTGCTGATGCTTTCGGCTTTTGGCATTCTTTCATTAGTCTTATTGCTGGCGGCTTATCTATCGGCTGATCTATTCACCCCTTTGCAAGAAACCGAAGCGGCTCTGGATGATGTGTCTCTAGGCAATTTTCAGCGTCGTCTGGATGAAGAACGTAAAGATGAATTGGGGGCGATTAACCGCGCATTTAATCGCATGGTTGAGTCGGTTTTAAAGCGAGAGCAGGTGATGGAATTGGCTGGGGAAGGGCACGCCCCTAATGATATTCAAAGTTTACTCAATAAGACGGATTGGAATGACGCGCCTTCCCGCTTAACCTTACATACGCTGGTGTCACAGTTGAGATCGCACGTTTCTCAACTGTCCAAAGATGATGTCAAAGATAACGTCAATGGCGGCGGCGCTGTTGTAGCCACCCAAAAACAGACGCTCATAGAGCAAGTGGATAAATTATTGCAGGTGGTTATGCGGGTGACCGAGTTTGGTTTTCCTCTAGATCTCAACTTAGCCTCGACCGATATCAGGGCTCTGCTTCACGAGATTTTACTCCGATTTCACGACGAGTTTATCACCCGCAACATCAGCTTTGAACTCTGCCTCACCCCCGAGGTGGACAATGCCGTCGTTGATCGGCTCAAACTACGTGAAGCCTTAGGTGAGCTGGTCCGCAACGCTCTCTCCGCCTTGCCAGAAAAGGGAGGGCGTTTAGGCATCCGGGCCGCCTTGGACACCCAGACAACCGAGGCGGCCCAATTGTTGATTGAAGTGGCTGATGACGGCGTGGGAATCGAAAAGCCATTGATCGAGCAAGTGTTTGTCAATGCTGAGAACGCTTTTAAGCAACGTCCTAATGTCGGCTTAAAACTCACCAAAGCGATTATTGAACAGCATGGAGGCTCCCTCAATATTGATAGCGCACCTAGTGTCGGAACAATGGTTCAAGTCCGATTGCCTTGGCGTCAGGCGTAAGTTTGGATTTTAGAGTCGCCTAGCGCACCAGAAAACGATTTGTGATTTTTCGTTTTCTGGATTATGCTTAACGATTTTCTTCAATTTTAGAGACAACAAATACGTATCTCTTACCTGTTTCAACGCCTTCTACCAGTTTGAAACTACCCACCACAGAAACATTGGCATTTTCCATGAATCTATCTTCTAGGTAATTTGTTCTAAGATCTAGCTCGATAGTTGATTCCAGGCCAAATCCTGTTGTCTCTCCGCCTATAGCGACTAATTTGACTAGGTTTCCTGATAATACCACTTGGTTTTCAGTCATTTTAATGCTTCCCATTTTTTCATTCTCCTTTCATTTGAGGGGCTGTTGTCATCCCCATTAAACACTTAACTGTCTGGGGCCAGGTTCGAATAAATTAGCCACCTTGAAGGAGGTTGCACCCACTTCCTTGAGAGAAAAGACAATATCAACGCTGTGGGGAACTACTCGACATAAATCGGGTTTCACACGGATAAAGGTGGCGATCGGCGGGGATGATTCTTGGAGTTGGACTTCGAAGTGACTCTTTTCGGTGCAACCGTTACTAGTAACGGTTATAGTTGCAGTCGTTTCAGTTAGCACAAGTCCATGTAGAGTTTCAGACATTTGTTTTCTTCCTTAGTCATAAAGATGGAGTCTTTTGGCAAAAAACCTGTGGTGTCAGGAGTTGACATTTTGAGCCGTTCCATAGAGAAACAATGGTTGATAACGTTGTAGTTGTCCAGGGGTGTCAGGGGCAATAAACCCTGGAAGTCGGGATAGAATCGCCAAAGTTGTAACGCTGCTTGTGAGCGATTCCTGGGGTAAGTTAATGGTTGGCAGTAATAGGGTTAAACTTTCAAACCCTTGATCTGCTTGATTATTTTTCAGCACAACTGTAACGCTCTGACCCAGGCTAGTCTGTTCAGATCGAATCTCGTCGCCTCGGAAGGAAAGCATTGTCCCATTTTGGGAGTAAGTTAACAGGGGAACTCCCGCAATGCTAGTTGCCGAATAGTTGATTTGTGTGTCGTAGCCATACAGTTCAAATAGATTAGGCTGCAAGATGTTGTTTTGATCAGTTCGAGATGCTTGTTTTGTCTGATTCATCAAAATTCTCCGTCAAGAATGAGATTTAGAGCCTATTTAGTGATTCATATTGCATCTATCTAAAAAGCTCTGCAACAAATCCTAAAGTCGTGTTTCGTAACACTTGTTTCGTAACACCAGCAAATTGAAATCAAGGCGTCATGCAATTCTCTTATAGAGAATTGCACTTTCTTTATTATTTTTTTGCTTAATTATTGGCGTCGCCAATTAGGGAGATAAATCAGAGACTGACTTACTTTGCTTTTCGTCTTACAATGCAAAATCATCCCGTAATTAAGCAATTCCCTGACTTAAAATATTTGGATTAGAATTCGGTACACTAACCATCTTAATTCTAAAAGGTGAATAACACTATTACCCCCTAGGGATGATTTTACTCAGAGTTTTTGGAAAGCCAACTTCAGCGAGAAAGGATAGAAAGGTGTTTTCAAATGTCTGCTCTTGAACTTGCTCAGGTAGGTGGTTGCGCAAAATTAATTACACAATCTATGTACGGTAAAAACAGGGTGTCATGTTGAGTAGAGCGAAGTGGAATCGAAACATCTCAGACTTTAGCGGGAGATTGGGATTCCTCGCTTCTCTCGGAATGACACTAGGTATTTGTGAAATTTTCAATGCCCAGGCACTTAGTCTGGCAAATCCTTTACGGAATTGGGCGGTAATGCGTGACTTCACAATGTCTCTGGATCTGATTTTTGGGTTTCGCCTGCACGGTACTCAGCCATTGCCTCGGCTTAACTAAATATCGTTTTACTTGGACTAAACAATTAAGTTGTGGATGCCCACTAGCCTTGCTGAAATGGTGGGCAATGTGAATCTTCGGCTGTTTACGCAAAGTGATCTATGAGGATTTTGCCCACCCTACTTAACTAAAGATATGTTCTGTCCGCTGCATTGCAATAGTTATACGGCAGATAGTAATGGTAGATTAACGCTATCAAATAGCTTGATAATCTCTAATGCTGCTAAGTCTTTAGAGCCAACTGGGAGGAATTCCAGTACGCTAAAGCCAACTATATCAAATTTGCTC
>JAKSDM010000238.1 GCA_022360135.1 Pseudanabaenales cyanobacterium
ACTCAATTTCCAATTCCGAGTCCGCAATTCTGGAAGCCCAGGGATGGACAATGGACGCTGACGGCCAGGTCAGACTAGTAACTCAGCTTCCTCAAACGTCAACCCTACGATCCTGGCGCAACACTCATGGGTGTAGCAGATAGTGAGGGAATTTCCCAAACGTTTCCTAGCCTTAGATCATAAGCCATAAACCCATCAAAACGCCTCTCCATAGCTAATTATGGAGAGGCGTTTTGTATTTAGACTTCTCCTCTACACATAGATATTTCTCACCCGGCGGTCCATCCTTCTGTGCGCTTCCAGTATTCAAATAAATAAACTGCACATATTTACGAGTATAAAAACGCAAAAATACGTAAGTATTTGCGAGGATCTACGGAAAAGTTTTTTAAGGTAAACCACTGTAAACCTATTAAATTTGAAGTGTTTTAGAACAATATTGTAGGTTCTCGGTCTATTGATTATGCTGTAAAAGTATTCAAGATGTATTTTTTTATACTTGAAATCTATCTTTCAGATTGCATCCGCTTTTTCCCAGGCATCTTAAGTGATTGCAAGTGTGTGTCAGCTCTTGTGTGTTTATTTTCTTGATATCAGCTTTTCTGTTTTGAGCTAGGACGCCATGTTCAAATTATTTCGGCAAGCGTTGTCTTTTCGCTAATTCGTTCATACCTCCGACTAACTTCAGATCCAGATCACTCTCATGACGCAGTTCAACTTCATCTACGACCCCAACGTCAGCCTGGAGCAGCGCATCGGCTTCCAGATGGCTGCAGCCATCTGGTCAACGTTCTTATTGGATGATGTCAACATCAACCTTCGCATCACTGCTACCGATAGCCTAAATAATGGTCAAGCAGTGGGCGGAGCCATCCCCATCTTCCATGAGCAACACTATGGAGTGTACCGAGAATATCTCAACCAAGACATCGCTTCTGCTGAAGATCATGCCGCGACTGACAGTCTGCAAGAGGGCAATACCGTCGATGTCCTGATTGATGGCGAGGTCATCGACGGCAACAGCACCATTATGTTGACTTCTGCTCAGGCCAAGGCGTTGGGTATGAATGCTCCTCTCGTATTAGACGATGACAACGATGACGAGGATGACAACGATGACGCCGACAACGATAATGATGACAACGATGCCAATGATGAGAGCGCCAGTTACAACAATAATAACAGTTACGACAATGATGATGGCGATAACGATAACGACTACGACGATGATGAGAGCAACACCTGGGATCGGAATCTGGTGGATGCTGACGCCCAAGACGGCTATATAATCATCAACAATAGCTACACATGGAACTACGACTTTACCCGCCAGTCCGAATCACCTGCAGGAGCTTTGGACTTCCTCACCATGGCTCTCCACGAGATTGGCCACACCTTGGGGTTTGTCAGCGGTCTCGACGGTCTGTTAGAAACCTTTGAATTACACTCAGGCGAAACTCAGGCAGCAGGCTTCACCGCCCTGGATATGTTCCGCCACACCATTGACAGTCAAGTCATTAATAATCCCGATGGCGACGTGGCTGACCTTACCCTAGGAGCCAACGCCTACTTTTCGTTAGACGGCGAGACCGCCTTAGCAAACTTCTCCTCTGGCCAAAATACTGAGGTCGGGGGTGACGGTTACCAGGCCAGCCACTGGGAGCGATTACAACAGGCCGTGGGGATTATGGATCCTACTCTGGGCTACCAGGAACGCACCAATATTTCCTACTTGGACCTCCAGGCCATGGATGTGTTGGGTTGGGATATCAACTATGCTGCTTTGGAGCAAGGGTTGAATTTTCAAGCCCTCCACGCTCAAGCTCTCCATGCGGTTGCCGCCGACTTTAGCATTGGGGTTGAGGCGGTAGAGACCGCCGTCGCCAATGGCCAAGATTGGTATACCTTGGGTTACGGCTCCTGGTGGCAGGCCTTCAAAGACCAGATGATTGAGATGGGCTACGGCGGCTGGTGGCAGGAGTTTGAAGCCGAGATGCTGGAAATTGGCTATGGCCAATGGTGGCAAGTTCTCCACCAAGACTTGTTAGAAATAGGTTACGGCCAGTGGTGGCAAGCCTTTGAAAACCAGGTGTTGGAGATGGGGTATGGCCAATGGTGGCAACAGTTCGAAACCGAGATGCTGGAAATTGGCTATGGTCAATGGTGGCAACAGTTCGAACCCCAAATGCTGGAAATGGGCTACGGCGGTTGGTGGCAAGTTTTCGAACAGCAGATGTTGGCCATGGGATATGGCCAATGGTGGCAAGAGTTTGAGGCCAATTTGATAGAGATGGGCTACGGCTCTTGGTGGCAAGCTTTTGAATCCCAGGTCTTAGAGATGGGCTACGGCTCTTGGTGGCAGATCTTTGAAGACACAGTGCTTGAGATGGGCTACGGCCAATGGTGGCAAGAGTTCGAA
>JAKSDM010000611.1 GCA_022360135.1 Pseudanabaenales cyanobacterium
CAATGTCGAGGTCTCAATATCTAACGCTTCTACCAACGCCTCAAACAGCCGCAACCCCAGATGTCCCCCCCAGGGGAAACTATCCACCGACTCCGGCAAGATGCTTTTGATCACCGTCTCCCGCTTCAAATTCGACTGAATAATTGTAGGTTGACTCCCCAGCCCAACCGCCGCCTGGGCCGCCTCTGCCACATTCCCCAACGTTGCCGACACCGCCCATGTTTGGAGGCCAGGCTTTAGTCTTCTCAAATGCGACAAACACAACTCCGTCTGGGTCCCCCGTTTAGAACTCAGTAGCTCATGCCACTCGTCCAAAATCACAACTCGCAGGGCCCCAAATCGCTTTTTGGCTTCCTTGTAGGACAGCATCACCGACAGTGATTCCGGTGTGGTGATCAAAATCTCCGGCATGTTCTTAAGCTGCCGGGTCTTCTTAGCCGAACGGGTATCCCCGGTTCTGGACTCCACCCGCAAATTCCAGGCCATTTCCTGGATGGGTTTGAGGATGGATTGCTCAATGTCCCGCGACAGGGCTCGGAGCGGCGTGATGTAGAGTAGCTGCAATCCCTTGCCTGGGTTTTGCAGCATGTCTGCAATGGGCGCCATCACCGCCGTATAGGTTTTGCCTGACCCCGTCGGCGCCTGGATCAATCCACTTTTGCCCGCCAGGTAGGCCTGCCAAGTTTCCATCTGAAATGGCAGTGGTCGCCAACTCTGTTTTTCAAACCAGTTTAAGACAGGTGATAGGCAAGTCGTGTCTGTCACAAATGCAACGCTTCCAAAGTTTGATCAGTATATTGCAGTTTACAAATGGCTTTGAGCGCCTGAAGCAGTTGGGTTGACGCAACACCAGATTGGGGGAATTAGGGGGCAATGTCGAGGTGATTGCTTTCAAGCAGTCATCCCTCGGTTCGGCAACGCCCCTCAGCCTATACTCGCTCCAAATTAATTCTACTTAGATCTGGTGCCTAACTGGATAGGGCGTTTGTAGTCGTGGAGTAGATTCTTTGATCCACTGGATTGGGCTGGTTGATAAGGGCGGTTCTGATTATGTTAAGGTTGCGGTTTCTGAGTTGACACTCTAGTTGCTTCAGAACCGCCCCCTTATGATTGAGGTAGCTTTTCAGATCAGTTCTACGGTATTGCGATCCACTATGAAAACCTATACTGAGAGACATTTGAACCGGCTTCTAGGATTAACCAGCTTAATCAGCGTAGGTGTTCTACTGGCGATCGCGGCGTCGGCTAATTCCTGGATGGAAGGGTTTGGCGCGGGGAATAGTGCGATCGCAGCACAAGAGATGGCTGATACTCTTTTTGAACCAACCCACAGCATCCTGGTTCAAGCCAAGCTAGACCTTGTGGACACCGCACTCGCCCACGGCTCTCTCAACACCATGATTCAGCTGATGGAAGATTTGGACTTGGCGGAAGATCTGCGGGGGTTTGGTCCATTCATAGTTTTTGCCCCAACTGACAACGCATTTGCTGCGGTTCCAGCGGACCTGATGGAGGACTTACAGAATGATCGGGAGTTGATGGCGAAGGTCCTAGCCTACCATGTGGTTAGGGTAAGGACTCCGATCCGGGTAGACGAGATTAGGGGAACTAGTGTTCTACGAACGCTTGAACGCAGCTTGATTGAGCTTAGGCGGCGGGGCGGCGATATTCTGGTAAATGGCGCTGCAATCATTGAGGCGGATATTGAGGCGACAAACGGTGTGATTCATATCATTGACACAGTGCTGATTCCGTCAGATGTGACGGCTGAGCTGCGGTAATTTAGGGAGCTTGCCATGAAAGGGATTAAGCACAAGGGGCAAAAAAAGTTTGTGATTCTGCAGCATATTTGAGATCAGGAAAACTGTTCCTCATTCACATCAGCTTTAAGAAGTCTTTATTCACACTTACGAATGAAATATCACTAGAGTACAGGTTTTAATTGACACCTACCTTCATAATGACGCCTGATTAATGACCTGATTAAAACGACGAACCTGTTCATTTAAGCCGGAAAATAAACCTCCCTAAACAAACTTGACATGTTTTAACCTTCACTCAGCTTTTATAAAGCTTCCATAAACTTCTCCGAAAGTTGGATTGCATACTTGTGGAATCACATGTTTAATTTCTTTTAATGTCAGTCTCCAATTAAGAGAACCAACACTGCACAGTAGTCCCAAGTAGCTTTGTAAAGTTTTATGTAGGTCTTGATCTGCATAGTTCCGGATCTAGAAGATAGAACCCATGTATTTACAGATTTCGCTTGACTGTTTTAGGACTGGAAGGCTTAGTTGAGTATTTTAATGGGGAGTGCATTAATACCAAGCATGTGAAGCGGTGCATTAGGTTCGATTTTTTTAAGGCTTTAGCTAAGCTCAGATAAAATTGAATTCATTGTTGAATGAGTTGAATTTAGAACTGAACCCAGCAATTAGCCTAAGACTTTAAATCAGAGAATTGTCAGATTGTTAAAGTACTATGCTGCCCCTTTCTGTTTCTAATTCGAGCAAGCTTGCTCCTCAGGCTCTATCATTCAAGAACCCCTATCTTTTAGATAAAAAACCTGTCTTGATTGATACGTTATTTGACAATTGCGATTACGATTTTGAGCAGGTCTCAAGCGTTATTGACCCTATTCTGACTGTCCAGAATCGTTGTCAGATGACCTCCCTTTATATTCAAGGGGTGATTACTAAGCAATCGACATTTTTAGCCACTAATCTGAATCCGTCTCAAGAGACTCGCCTCACTCAGAGCGCTTGTAACTGGCTCGTAGGGAGTAGTCCTAATTGTGCGATCTCAATTCCTCACAAAGAGGTGTCTCGTTGCCATGCTGTTATTGGCTACAGCAATGATTTGGGATTCTATATTACAGATGTTGGCAGTGAAACAGGAACGCGGGTTAACCGAGGTCTTTTAGCCCCCTTAGAACGTCGCGCCCTGCGGGACGGAGACATTGTAGAGCTAGGCAAGTTATGGATCGAATTCTTTATCAACCTTTGTGGTCAGATTGAACCTCAGGAAGAGGATGAAACTCGCTACTAATGGATAGTTTAATATAATTATCACCCCTCTTCAGATACAAGAATTCAGAAATTGGAAGTCAGAGGAAATTTCTCTGGCTTCTAATTTTTTAGACGGTTAATAAACTGTTAAGCACGTGCTTTTCACAGCAAGCATTCGTTTAGTAAACATCATATTGTTTCAGGAATTCTCATCGCACCGCTGGTAATGCATTCCTGGCAATTGGGTCACTAATCCCAGCAATTCAAGCTGAACCAAGGCGCTCAGAATAACCCCTGTGTCCATGCTTAGCGCTTCAACAATTTTGTCTAGGAAAATGGGTTCTTGAGAAATCATTTGAAAGACTTGATTGAGGGAAGGTTGCAGATGAAGCCGAGGTTTGGAGACAACCGTCGTTGGTTGGAGGGGCGGCATTGCGCCTAAAGATTTCAGTAAGCACTCAAGTCCTAGAATTAGCTGGCCTCCTTGATTCAGTAGTTCTAGACAGCCTAGACAGCGCGGATTGTCTAGAGAACCTGGTAAGACATATACATCTCGGCCATATTCGTTAGCTAACTGAGCCGTAATCAAAGCGCCCGATCGTTTAGGAGCTTCTGTGACTAAAACGGCGCGACTAAGACCAGCGATGATTCGGTTGCGTCGAGGGAAGTGGGAACGGTCGGGAGGGACCCCGTTGGAATACTCGCTAAGCAAAAGTCCCTGAGCTTGAATTTGCTCATAAAGGACTTGATTGGATCGAGGGTAAACCATATCAACCCCTGTACCGAGCACAGCTATTGTGCAGCCGCTGTGGTCGAGACAACTCCGATGGGCTTGGGTGTCAATTCCCTCCGCTAAGCCAGAAATAATAATGAATCCCTGCTGAGTCAAACTACTGCTGAGTTTGTGAGTCCAACGTTTGCCATATTCAGATGGGTTACGGGTGCCCACAATACCCACTGCAGGCGCAAATCCCTGATGGTTAAATAGTGAATATCGCCCTCGATAATAAAGTACTGGGGGAGGATCATGAATTTCAAACAATAGGCTGGGATAGTCAGTATCAGCCGGTGTCCAAAAACAGGGGTTTTCCGTCTCATATTGTTTGAGGAGACGTTCGGGCTGCAGGTGTGAACGTTTTTCTCTGACTATTTCCGACAGGCGTTCTCCAATGCCTTCAACTTGCAGTAAGGTTTTTGGACTAGCTTCCCAGGCGATCGCCAAACTACCGAAGTATTCATAGATACGTTTCAGTAAGACGGGACCAATTCCAGGTATTTTTGACCAGGCCAGCCAACAAGCCCTTTCTTCCAACAACGCCGAATCCTCTTACCACTATTGCACTTGCGTGTTCTAGTGTTCCCGCTTGAAGCAGGGCTTCAACTTTGGGTTGAAATCAGGTTGTTATGCCCGAAATAAATTTGGGAAAACTGGCGTATAACTTAAGCCGGGAAAAATTTACCCCCAAAATCGGCTGCAACCCTTGTGGGCTCGAACCATTTCCCCGTAAGGCTTCCCGCCTTAAAATATACGCCTAATTTTCCATGATATTTCATAATCAAGGGGATTTAAGCCCTTGCTTCACCAGGCTTAATTCTGTGCAGGCTCAAAAAGAATTAGTATCATCGCTTTAATCACTTTTTAAATCATCACTAAAAACAAAGAAAATATGTCAGCATGATAAATATTTAATCTCTTGACCTGAACAAGTTTTATGGAATCTTCTATGGACTTATAAAGTATTTTTGAAGGAGTTTCAATGCTTCAGTTAGTTCAGTTTCAAGCCGAGCAATTAAGTAGTGCTATTGCGAATTTGCAGCATGACTTTTTTTGTGGAGTCGCTAATATAGAGGTCGCGTCTGATTCTGCAGACTTACAGCATCCAAGGCTTCTGACTTTTATGAATGGCGAGATCACTTATGGTGGATTATGTCTGCCAGATCCTAATGAGCTGTCGCAAAAACTTGGCCGCCACTTTAAGCTGCAAGTGATGGACGCCGCATTACAATTGGCTAGCAAAAAGATTGAAGATCAAGCCTCTATTCGCAAATATTTAGAGCTTTATATCCGCCTTGAATTATTCACTTGGCAGGATGTCGAAACATTCATCCGTAACCAAATCGTTTTGATATTGGAGCAGCTATTGCCCTATTCTGGAACCTTGAAATTAAATGCGTCGGTATCGGTTGATCTTTCTTATGGAGAGGATGGTCACGGTTTTACTTGGGAGCAGCTAAAGCACGATATTGTTCGGCGGCGGCGGGTATGGGTTTCTTTGGCTCCCGCTATACCCTCCATGAATGTGATTCCTCGACGCTTAGAAGGAGTCCAACAAACTATCACTGACGTCTGGGTGCAACAACATCTAAAGCAATGTGTAGATGGCCAGCGATCGCTCGTAGAAATTGCTAATCAAATGGGGCGAGATCCGCTGGAAGTCGCGCATACATACCTGCACTTCATGCAGATGGGTTGGGTTACCTTTAGTCAAGATGGATATGCGCCTACGATTAATAGTTCAGCGAATGGGGCAGCGGTCACAAGCCCAGATTTACCGACTATCCTCAGTGTAGATGACAGCCCAGTGGTGCAAACCATGATCAAGCGATCCATTGGCGATCGTTATCATGTGCTGTTAGCGAATAATGCTGTGGATGCTCTCAATCTATTAAACAGTAAAAAAATTGAGCTATTGCTGCTAGATGTGACCATGCCAGATATTGATGGATTAGAACTTTGCCGTACCATTCGCAATATCAGCAAGTTTCGCAATCTGCCCGTCATCATGCTGACAGCTAAAGATGGCATGATTAATAAATTTAAAGGTCAAATGGCTGGCTCAACTCAATATCTCACCAAGCCTGTTGACCGACAAAAACTACTGGAAGTGCTGGACAAATATATTCCCGCTTCAGTCATGGTCTAAAGATAATCCATAACTTCGTTTCAAGTGTATTCACTGGCTGAGGCGTTCAGCCTCTTCTCGGTTGAACTGTAGTCTAGTTTCTTTTCAGAGCAACTGCCATGGACACGCAAACCTACCTAATTTTTGGACTGAACGACTTACACTACGGAATTAAGGCGGCTCAAGTCCGAGAAATTTTTCAGTTGCCGGAATTGACATCCATTGCTGACGCACCCGGCGACATCATTGGCATCTTGAACTTTCGGGGCTCTATACTCCCGATCATGCACCTGGCTAAACGCCTAGGGCAAGATGCCCCTATCTGTCGCCTCAGTGATAGCGTAATTGTTGTGGAATGGCAGGGACTCCAGGTGGGCATGGTGGTCCACCATGTCTATGATGTCCAAACTCTCAATGCCTCAGCGATTGAACCCGAACCGGCCTATGGCCGTAGCAACCCTATCCATACCGCTTTTGTGGCGGGTGTCGCTAAAGGGGATGATCAG
>JAKSDM010001223.1 GCA_022360135.1 Pseudanabaenales cyanobacterium
CCAGTAAGATGTTGGAATGTGGTCTCTTTTAAGGTGGATCTTACTTGATGCCAGCTAATAAAACTCACCAACCCAGTAGAAGCGAGACTAACGGCAAATAGTAAAGCTTGTAGTTTGGATTTGACTGTTAAGTTATTGAGTAGCGATTTATTATTAGTCATGGGTATTTATTATGGTCAAAATCTGGGGCGTCAATCTGGCTTAGTATATCTGGCTGATCCTTGTCCATAAGGCTCAAACTACTGCATCTGAATGGTTTGAGCTATTTCCAATTAATGATTCTTATTGCGGTGACCCATTACAGATATTCAAAAAACAACTCGCTTCGACGGTCAGATAATTGGACTGTAAAGCTAGCCTCACTTCATACTGAAGCTGGCCCAGCAAAAAACTAGGCCGACCCGCCATCTCACTCCTCACCCATCGCCATATGCATTCTCCTCTACTGCAGATAGTGGCAATATCGCTATGATTTTAGTTGCAAGACCCCATAAACGATAGGCATATTAGCTTGGCCATTATGACTCTCCAAAACCTCGATTTACCAATGGCTGAAATCCAAAACTTATGCCAGCGTTGGCAAATTGTCGAATTTGCGCTGTTCGGTTCTGTCTTGCGGAATGATTTTCAACCCACAAGCGATATCGACGTTTTAGTCACCTTTGCCCCCAATGCTCCCAAGGGATTGCTAACCCTAGCCCGGATTAAGCACGAATTAGAAGACTTACTCGGCAGAGAGGTAGATATTACCACCAAGAAATCGATTGAGCGGAGCCAGAATCTAATCCGTAGCCACAATATTCTAAACTCTGCCCAAGTGTTCTATGTGGCGAGATAAACAATCAATCCAAGATATGTGGAATGCGGCCCAAGAGATTCTCAGCTTTACTGAGGGTATGGATTATGCCGCCCTAGAGTTTGACCGACGTACCCAAGCAGCCGTTCTATATGAAATTGTTGTGATTGGTGAAGCTGCCAATCGCTTATCCCATGAATTTCAAATCTTGCATTCGACGATTCCCTGGAAAGAAATTGTTGGAATGCGAAACATTTTGGCGCACCAATATGACAAAATGGACCCCGAGATTGTTTGGGATGTGGTTCATCGAGATATTCCAGAATTAATCGCCCTGCTTAAACCATTGGTAAGCTGATGTGCATTCAAGCTTGCTTCGTAGGTTAGGTTAAGCGGTCATCAAGCCTGGCCCCAAAGGCCATGGACACAACCAACAGCGCAACCCAACCTGCCCAACGCCGCCGCACCGACCCGCCACCCCACTCCTCAGCCATCGCCGCCGACGGACAAGGTAAGCCTCAATGCAACTCACCGTCGCATCCTGCTTATAAGCTGCAGCCCCTTCGCCGCAACTTCCACCGCGTCGGAGCCAGCTTGGAGATTGGATTGAGCGCCCTATCAACCTCGACCAAACCCGCCGAAGTTTGCCCAAAAGTGAACCCCAACCATATTCCTGGTCTTGTCCTTGCCCTGCGATCGCATGAGTCTCACCGTTCATGGCATTGCGATCGCGATACAATGCATCTGATAAAACATTGACACAGCCATTGGGTGAGGATGCGCATCCGTTTGCCGCTGACAAGATCAATCTGGGGTTTGCCCCAAGCGCGAGATGCGGCGTTAAAAAATGCTTCATAAGCAACTGCTGGAACCGCCAAATGGATCGAGTCTTACCAGGGGTTGGCGATTCTCACAGCCAACATGAAGGGCGCGATCGCCAGCGCCTGTCAGATTTGGTTTGTGGCGCAGGTTACCTTTCTGGATGTGAGTCAGTAATTTAAAGATTTGGCGACAAATTTTCCCGAATGCTAATCGGATGTTAACTGGATGTTAATTGCAGCCTGCAGTGAATATGCAAGGCTAGGGGAAGTGTTAACGGCTCAAGAAGTTAAGAGGCGGGTGTAGACATTTAATCACCCATTCAACTTAGTGATCACGGGTAGAGCGAAGCATTTCGTCAAAAGCTTTAGGAGAAAAACCGTGGCTTATCAGCGCAAAAAGCGCACTCAGGAAGAGC
>JAKSDM010000610.1 GCA_022360135.1 Pseudanabaenales cyanobacterium
CAAGTCAGTGGTGCATTGTAATTGGGGGGTACGCCTGGAGTGACAGTAGGGAAAGTCCATGAATTGTTTGCTGGGACTGGGCTTTGACTCTCAGCCAGGATACCAAACAGTCAGGCGTTTCCCAAAATTTGGGCGTTCAATTCTGACAGTTTCCACTGGGGGGTTCTCTAGTTTCTCAGCAATTTTACTCCAGTTTCTCAGCAATTTTAAATTTGAGACGTATCAAATACAACGGACAAAGTAGAATTAACATGGATTATATGTCAACCATCCTAAAATTTACGCCAGATTGGTGGACTTTATCCAGAGAGATATGGGCAAAAGTCAGCGTATAGATGTTCTAGTATTTAATTCAACACAAGTCCATGCTTGCAGAGTCTGATAGCAATTGACGCCAATCAAGATGAGTTAATACGCCCTGTCAGACCTGATCTCAGATGTTACGTCTTGCATCTGTTTCTCCTAGTACAGTTTTTAATTTATATATAATAGCTGCTGTTTTGCCGAGTCAGTGCTGCTGGAATTTGAGAAGTGGCGCCCGAGCTTCTACTGGGGACGGAATCAGATTACGCTAGAAAAGATGGATCAGATAGTTAAGGCATCTGTTCAACACGGATTTAGGCCTCTGCTGATCTAGACTTAAGCATCCCACCTCTAATGCCGAGTACCGCCATGCCAACGACTGAACGGAGGCCCATACTACTGGATTTTGAGAAACCTCTGGCAGAGTTAGAAGCCCGAATTTCCCAAATCCGCGAACTGGCTGATGAGAACGAAGTTGACGTTTCAGCCCAGATTCACCAACTAGAATCGCGGGCGATTCAGCTGCGTCAGGAGATTTTCACTAGCCTGACTCCAGCCCAACGGTTGCAGGTGGCTCGTCATCCTCGTCGACCCAGCACTTTGGACTATGTTCAGGCGATCAGCGACGAATGGATTGAACTGCATGGCGATCGCCGCTCTGGTAAAGATGATCCGGCTTTGGTGACTGGCGTCGCTCGTTTTAAGGGCCGTCCCGTCGTTATGCTAGGCCACCAAAAGGGACGTGACACCAAAGACAATGTCGCTCGTAATTTTGGTATGGCTTCCCCCAGCGGCTATCGTAAAGCCATGCGGATAATGGAGCACGCCAATCGTTTCAGCATGCCGATTCTAACCTTTATTGATACACCAGGCGCCTGGGCTGGCGTGGAGGCGGAGCAAATGGGACAGGGAGAAGCCATCGCTTACAACCTGCGGGAAATGTTCCGACTGGATGTCCCCATCATCTGCACTGTGATCGGTGAAGGCGGCTCTGGGGGAGCTTTAGGAATTGGGGTTGGCGAACGCTTATTGATGTTTGAGCATTCAGTTTATACCGTGGCTAGCCCCGAAGCCTGCGCCGCCATCCTCTGGAAAGACGCCTCTCGTTCTGCTCAAGCAGCGGAAGCACTCAAAATTACGGCTTTGGATTTGAAAAACCTCGGCATTTTGGATCAGCTCTTGCCAGAACCAGTGGGGGGAGCCCATTCCGATCCGCTCAAAGCTGCAGAGATCTTAAAAACTGCGATACTTCAAAATCTAGAGGAGTTACTCACAATGACCGCCGAGGAAAGACAAGAGTTAAGGTATCAGAAGTTTCGAAAAATTGGAGTATTTGCTGAGTAAGCAATGCTCATGCAGAGGTGTTGCAAGACACACTGCCGACAGAGGTGTTTCAAGGCGCACTGCCGACGATAAGCGTCATCAAGTTGTAATATTTGTTAACATAAAAAACATTGGAGTCGATTTAGCCCCCTCAACGGTCGGTTTGAGTCAAATTGTCGATGATTAACTCTCATTAACAATTAATTGGCCATTCAGAATTCCCTTGCAGAATATCTGCAGAATATCTCAGGCATGTTAGGGGGGCGATTTAAACTTTTCGACTTTATGTCCGCAGACTTGTCCACAGACTTTATTTATTATAAGTTCTAAGTTTTTGGAGAGGAATTTACTGAATGATAACCTGTCCCCTAATTCTTGGAATAAATCACTGTCGCTGAAACCTAACTTGGAACATTCATGACTTTTCCTGACAAGCGTCGCGCTCTGATTACAGGAGCGAGTAGCGGAATCGGCAAAGAAACTGCTCTGGCCTTTGCTAAAGCGGGTATAGATGTCGCCCTCGTAAGTCGCTCCCTAAGTAAGTTGACGGAGATCGCAGAACAAGCTCGCAAGGCAGGGGTAGATGCACGAGCCTATGCAATTGATCTGGCTATCCTAGATCAGGTTAAGGATCAGATCTCTAGTCTGATAGGGGATTTTGGCTTTGTTGATGTCCTGGTTAACAATGCTGGCATGGGCTACACAGGGATGCTTCTGGAAACCCCATTGGTTGACTGGCAGCAGATCATAGATCTTAATCTGACCAGCGCTTTCCAATGCATCCAAGCTGTGCTGCCCAGTATGCGCAATCGCCGCCGCGGGTTGATTATCAACATCGCCTCCAATGCAGGACAACAAGCTTTTCCTGGCTGGGGAGCCTATAGCGTTAGTAAGGCAGGCATGATTGCACTCTCTCGTAGTCTGGCTGTTGAAGAACGCAGCAACGGCGTTCGAGTGACGACCCTCTGCCCCGGTGCAGTGAACACGCCCCTTTGGGACACAGCTACCGTTCAGGCTGACTTTGACCGCACCAGCATGTTAACCCCAGAAGCAGTCGCTCAATCTATCCTGCAAATGGTTCAACTTTCTGAACAGGCTGTGGTCGAAGCATTGACCTTAATGCCCAGTGCAGGGGCTCTCTAGGCTGATGATGAGCTGACCTGATGGGTGTCGCTTAAGTTTTTACTGACAACCCGTCATTCCGATCAACTTTTGGAAATTTTAAAATCAGGTTCACTATGACTTTTGCTTCCTCAAATGGCATCAATGGTAACTGGGCGCCTAATTCGTTGGATGGACGCCAGTCTCTTCAGGAAGAGGCTCAGAATAAAGCGGTGATTCGTCCTGATCGCACCACCTCTTACAGTCAGGGGGGCAAGGTTAGGCCGCCTGTAGAAAACAACAGTGAAGCAATGAAAGCAGCCGTCCGTACTCTGCTGCTATCTGTTGGGGAAGATCCCGATCGAGAGGGGCTGCTCAAGACACCTAAACGGGTGGCTGAAGCGATGCAATTTCTGACTGGCGGCTACAATCAGTCCCTGGAGCAAATCGTCAATGGGGCCATTTTCGATGAAGGACATAACGAAATGGTTCTGGTGCGTGACATCAATGTCTTTAGCCTGTGTGAGCATCACATGTTGCCATTTATGGGGAAGGCGCATGTTGCCTATATCCCCAATCAAAAGGTGGTAGGTTTGAGCAAACTAGCCCGGATTGTGGAAATGTACGCCCGTCGCTTGCAGGTTCAAGAACGCTTGACCCGTCAGATCGCCGAGGCGATTCAGGAAGTCCTCGAACCCCAGGGGGTAGCTATTGTGGTTGAAGCTAGCCACATGTGCATGGTCATGCGTGGGGTGCAAAAGCCTGGCTCCTGGACGGTCACCAGCGCCATGCTGGGCGTCTTCCAGGATGATTCTAAAACTCGGGAGGAATTTCTCAGTCTGATTCGTCATCAGCCCGCGTTTTTCTGAGGGATTAGGGATTGGGAGCTTTATTTATCCCCCCATCTTCCCTTGCTCCCCCATCTCC
>JAKSDM010000791.1 GCA_022360135.1 Pseudanabaenales cyanobacterium
ACGATAGATTCGCTCCAGTAAGTGTTGGGTTTCTGGGGTAATTTCTCGGGTCAGGGGCATGGTGAGCAACAGTAAATACAGAAGTCCATGATCTCTCATTTTCTGCCCAAAATGCTGTAAATATTTTTGCAGACCTACTTACGTGACCCTGTTTTTCTCCCATCTAATGATCAACGAATGGCCCATACTCTCACAATGCCGTCGTTTCCGCCTGTAGCAATGGCTCCGCTATCGCTGGCATAGCTAACCGCCCAAACTTGAGCAGGATGTTTTGGCAATTGGCTGACTTCGGCGCCAGATTCGCGATTCCATAAGCGAACGGTGCGATCATAACTGGCTGTGATCAGAGTTTCTCCCCCTTCAGCAAAGACAACGCTTGGGATGTCGTCCTCATGTCCTCGAAAGGTCTGGACAACTGCTCGCGTCTCAACCTGCCAAAGCCTGACCGTCCGATCGTCACTGGCGCTGGCAATATAATCGCCAGCGGGGGAAAACGCCAGATCACGCACATTGTCAGTATGGGCATGAAGTTGGGCGATTGTTTCTCCAGATGGAATATGCTATAGCCGGATTGAGTAATCGGCAGGGGGATTAAAAACGCTGCCAGATCCGGTTGCAACCATTTCACCATTGGGGGAAATGGCGATCGCATTGACAGTATCTGTATGCCCTCGCAATACCTGTGCTAAAGTCCCGTCTTCTACTCGCCAAAGTTTTGCAGTTTTGTCATAGCTACTGCTGCCAATATATCGACCGAGCGGATCAAAGGCCAAATCTCGGACCACTTGACTATGAGCTTGTATTGCGGTTTGCTCACGGCCAGAACGCACCGCCCAAAGACGAATGATCCCATCTTCTCCGCCAGTCGCCAAAGTCGTTCCATCAGGAGAAAAAGCCAGAGAACGAACCTGGCCGTGACGGCTGACTAATGTGTGCACATTTCGACCTGCTTGCAAGTCCCAAACTCTGATGGTTCCGTCAGTACCGCCGGACGCCAGGTAGCGACCGTCTGGCGAATGAGACATCGCCCAAACCCGACCTGTATGACCTGGAAAGGTATACAACGGATCGGTATTGAGCGTGATGTTTTGGGTTAATCGGGGATCTGCCGACGTATCTAAAAAGAGCGGTTCGTCTGAGCGCTCTTGAAGCGTAGCGTCATTGTCCAGTTCCTCGGTTGGACTGCAGGCAACGATAGCGACGGCGGCGATCGCAAATAATCCAGCTGCCGTTAATCGGCTTTGAAACTGACTGTTAGCGCCAGTGTACGTTGACGTGATTGCATAATGATCAAGTCTCTCCATCATTTTCATCAGTTTCTAGTGCAAATCGTCAGCGCCAGTCAGGGAAGAAGGGGAATCTTCAACCATTAAAAATGCCAGTACGGATTGAATAAAGCGCGTTCGTCCCCGCTCTGGACGGTCGTTAAACAGATAGTGGGTGGCCTCTGGGATGG
>JAKSDM010000264.1 GCA_022360135.1 Pseudanabaenales cyanobacterium
GCAGATGGGAGTTGATGTTCAAGTCGATCAAATCTATTTGCTGGTGAATGGACAGTTAGTTGAAGTGGCGCCCCACTGTGCTGGGTTAAAGATGCTGTTTACCAGTTTCTATGTAGGACTAATGCTGCTTTATTGGACAGGAGCCTGGAAATCTCGTTTAAGAACCGGTCTATTCCTTTCGAGTACGGTTTTAGTAAGTGTAGCGGGCAATATCGTTCGTAATACCCTACTCAGCTTTTTTCACGGTGCTCGACAAACAGGCGCTTTCCACTGGCTGCATGAAAGCTGGGGAGGAGATATGTATTCGGCTGCAATGCTCTTGCTACTGATCGGGTTGCTGCGTCTGATCGAACGCTATGTTCCCGAAAAGTTGAATTTAGAGGTGAGCAGCGAATCTATTGTCTAATCCCCCCATTTATCTGCGGCGAAGCATCTCAGTTCTGTTCAGCCATGTCTCTATTCTTTAAACCCGGCAACAGCCGCCCAAAGATTGTTAAAGGCTTGATTGTTGTCGCTCTGGCGGCGATGGCGATGGTGAGCGCCGTGCCCCACTATTTTAATGGCCAGTGGCCCTGGACCTATCCCCCTGAGATCGCTAACCTCAAAGTTCTCCACAGCATCAAGCAGCAAAGCTTGGCGCTACCCGGATGGCAAACTCTAAATCATCAAACCATTGAGATTAGTGGGCACGACTGGTCCTATCAAGAGATCCAGAATCAAAATAACCCCGATCAGAGCCCAACCGCTGCTTCCCAAATTATTATTCTGCTTCGCCCCCAACCCTGGCGCACCAATCAGCCTGAGGTTGAGTGGCTCGATATTGTGGGCTCGCAAAAATGGAAAGTAGATTCGCGTCAGCAATTTCAATTCACAGTGGATCCAGTAGCGGGAGTGACTCAACACCCGGTTCAGGTTAAGGCTCGTTTCTTGCGAGGTTGGAATCATCAGCAGACATTTGCAGTCGTACAATGGTACGCCTGGCCTGGAGGAGGCAGCCCTTCTCCAGGCCAATGGTTTTGGGCTGATCAAATCAGGCAATGGCGATCGCGTCAGCGCCTGCCATGGATTGCAGTTAGCATTTTGATTCCGATTGAGCCTGTCGGTGATGTCAGACCTTATCAATCTTTCGCCGCTTCCCTAAGTCAAGCTGTGCAAACTGCTCTCATGGCTGGACCGTTAGCAACCCACCTCAACTAACCATTAATTGTCGTTTTCATTGGCCTTGGCTACACCCTACACCGAATGGCGCTGAAATAAGCCATGTGGGCAATGCCCACCCTACGGAATATCAGGGCTTTTAGCGATTTATAAACGCTTATTTCAGGGCCATTCCACCCTACACCCTGCCTTTATTGAAATGTACTCAACCCAAGCGAGATCGCTATATTTGGAACTCCACTGGCGTCGTTGCGTCGATTTGTGTAGCCTAGTAGGGAATGTTTAGTAGGGGATGTTTCAGTGGGACCTGATCTAACTTCATCTACATGCGAGTCCCCTCAAATTCTTACCTAGAGGCGCTCTGGCTGCCGATTTCGATACCATAGATAGTAGAGATCTATAGATAGTATAGATTTTTATATGGATAGATAGTGTTACATAAATGATATCTATGTCTAGAGCCCGGTTCAGTTATCTCTGGCGCATGAATGCATTGTTTCCCTCCAACCGGAAACGCCTCCTTTGGGGTATTTCTGGAACCTTTATAGGCTGGATATTACTGACCAACTTTCTGGCTCCAAGGGCTGTTGGACAAGACACTTTTGAGAACTCATCACCCGCCACTTCCCAAGCTCCATCAGCCCAATTACGCCCCAATCCGCCGCCTCCCCCAGCCCCGCTTTTGACTCCTCAGCGATTGGATTCAATCCTGGGGACCCCATCAGAGCCACGGTTTGACCTTTACCGCCTGGGCCCCGGTGATGCTATTTTCGTGAGTGTCCAGCGCTTTCCAGATCTCAGCTTTCAAGCCACACTGGACATTCAAGGCAATGTCATCGTTCCGATTGAGGGGGCAGTCTCCCTGGAGGGCTTGACCTTGCAGGAAGCGCAAGAAAAAATTCGTCAAATGTATAACCGCTATGTGGTTGATCCTGACGTAACCCTAACGCTGACTGCCCAGCGTCCAGTTCAGGTTACAGTTCTAGGGGAAGTTCAACGTCCAGGGTTCTACCCCCTACCCGCCCCTCAAGTTTCTACCGCTCTCCTATCTGCAGGCGGCTCTACAAATCTGGCGGACCTTCGCGCCATTAGTGTCCAGCGCCGTTTGAGAAACGGCGATATCATTGAGGAAGCTATCGATCTCTTTACTCCTCTCAAAGAGGGGGAAGCTTTACCTGATCTCCGGTTGGAAAATGGGGACGTGCTCTTCGTGCCGAGGTTAGATGTCAGCGCCCTAGATGAATATGATCGCTATTTGGTGTCCAGATCAACCATTGCTCAGCAGCAAATCAGTATTCGGGTGCTGAATTATTCGAGTGGCGGCGAAAGACGGGGCGGCGGCGGAAACATTTCTAATATCATTGCGCCCAACGGTAGTCGCTTCTTGGACGTCATTGGCCAGTTACAGTTAGATCCCGGTAGAGCCCGATTAGGAGATATTGCCCTGATTCGGTTTGATCCTGAGTCAGGGAAAGCGATTACAACTTCTATAGATGCGCGTAAAGCCTTACGAGGGGATATTTCTCAGAATCCTCCGCTGGAAGATAGAGATGTGGTGGTAGTGGGTCGCAATTTAATTGCTCGGATTACCTTTGCGCTGAATCAATTTACCCTGCCGTTCCGAGATATCTTAGGCTTCGTGCTATTCTTTGACTCGATTGGGGATGCCGCTAATGACCTTTTCAGACCCTAAGATTACGCCTAATATTACTGATGCTCTGTTCAAACTAAGCTATTACAATCACTCAGTAAGCAGTGTTAAGACTTTCAATGAATGGTCTCAAATCTTCCTAATAGCTAATACAGCTAATATAGTTAGATATTATTGATTCCGACGACTATGGCATCCCCCTTTATCAAACGCTATCTCTTAGCTCTGGAACGCTACAAGTGGGCTGGATTGGCAGGTTTTTTAGGCGTCCTTGGCTTTGCAGGTGTGATAGCGCTGCAAGCCCCTCCGGAACCAAAGTATCAATCTGAAGGCGTTTTAAGGCAAAACGTGCCGCTGGTTTCTTTTACAGCTACGGGCACGGAGGTTCGGCAAATTGGCCAAGCTTTTATTACAGAAGATTTTCTGCTGGCGGATGCGCTCATAGAACAAGTTTCTGATGAATTGGCCAGACGGAAAATCACTATTTCTCCTGATGCGATTCGCCGCAACACGCTGATAGGAGTTGGTGACGACGACGACAATGGAGTCCAGCGAGTTGTCGTTCGGTTCGAATGGTTTGAGCCAGAAGCCTCAGAGATTACCCTCGGACTTTTGTTTGAGGGCATGATTGAGTTGAGCCGGATTGCGAATAAAGCAAGACTGCGGGCAATTATTGAAGCGTTAGACGAGCGGTTGCCCTCGGTTGAAACCGAGCTGAGACAAGCTGAACAGTTGTTGGAAGAGTATGATCGGATCGAAGGACCGGCGATTCAAGCAGCTCTAGATGGCAGCTTGTTAGGGAATATTTCAGGTAGTCAGCAACAACAGCGACAAAATTTAATTATATTGGCCACTCTGGATGCTCAGATGCAGAGCTTACAGGCCCGGTTAGGGCTTACCCCTGATCAAGCATACGCCTCCTCAGCCCTGAGCGCCGATCCGATTATCGCTAATCTGCGAACTCAAATTCTCGACACCGAAACTCAAATCAGGCTGCTCTCCCGTGATTTGAGGTCGGCTCACCCCACAATGGTTCAGCTGCAGTCAGATTTGGCTGCTTATGAATATCTCCTGAGAGAGCGAGCCCGTGAGGTGATTGGCGGCGGGCCTTTAACCCCACTGCCGAGCGGCAATGCTGTGCGGCAGGATAGCAGCCTAGACCCGGCGCGGGCGGCGCTGGCAAATGAGTTGGTCAGCCTCAAAACCCAGCGGGACGCCCTGGTGCAGCAGCAACAGACTCTTGCCCTGTCAGAGGTTCAGTTGCGTCAACAGTACGCCAGTTTACCCAATAAGCAATTGGAGCGCGATCGCTTAGCACAGCAGGTCGTACTCAAACGGGCGCTCTATGATCAGATACAGGCTAAACGGATTGATGCTGAAGCGGCTGAGGCCGAGACGGTCAGCAGTTTGACGATTGCAGAACCCCCCGCCACCATCTTGGAGGTTCCGGAAACCCCTAATAAGCTTGTGGTGCTTGCGGGTGGGATCGCCTTAGGCGTCATGGTTGGGGGGGGCATTGTTTTCTTACTGGATATGCTGGATGGCACGGTTCGTACGTTTGAGGATCTTCAAGGTATTCTGCGGGACCAAGATATTCCTGTCTTGGGGCTAATCCCGGAAATTAGAAGCCGTTTCGCCCCGATTCTAGTTCAAGCCGACACTCCCTATAGCGATTCCTATGAGCGCTGCCGCAGCAACTTACGGCTAGCAGGTAGTCAGGTCAACGGGGCGGCGGCGCCCAAAGTAGTCTTGATTACGAGTACTCGTGATCAGGAAGGTAAGACCATCAGTGCGTTTAATCTGGCGATCGCGTCTGCTCGCGCAGGCAGACGAACCTTAATCGTCGAAGCTGATCTGCGAATGCCTTCTCAAGCTCGCAAAATTGGTATTGATATCGATCCTCAGGCGATTGTCGAGCCGTTGCGGTACTATGGCGGGCAACTTGGAGAATCCGTTCGCTTGGTTCCAAACGTTGAAAACCTTTATATTTCTCCTAGTCCTGGGCCCCAAAGACAAGCAGCCGCCATTATCGAATCTAGTGAAATGCGCCGTTTCCTGGATGATGCAAGGGGACGATTCGATATGGTGATTCTTGACGCCCCTGCGTTGAGTTACAACAACGATGCGATGCTACTAGAGGGTCAGACAGACGGCATGATTTTGGTCACCCGACCTGGCTATACTGAGAAAGCCGTATTGGCGACCGCGTTAGAACAGTTTGAAGAAACTGAAGATATTGACCTGTTTGGCGCGATTATTAACGGAGCCGATGTTTCTGTACGGGACGCGGTTGATTATGATGACGATCTCGGAGTTCATTCGCTAGCTGATGAGGATTCGTTTAGCGCTGACTTAGAAGAGGTCCGCCATAGTCGCGTAGATTTTTAAGCTCGGGGCAAATTTTGTTCAAAAGGATTGTTTAGTAATGAAAACGTACTACTACGCGGTTGCTAGCCAGCGATTTTTACTGGAAGAGGAACCCTTCGAAGAAGTGCTCAAAGAACGCACCCGGAACTATCGCGAGCAGGAAAAAGAGACCGATTTCTGGCTGATCAAGCAGCCAGCGTTTCTAGAAGCCCCCGAGTTTGCCGACCTTAAAGCAAAATGTCCTCAACCCTCGGCCTCCATGATTTCTACCAATAAGACGTTTATCACGTGGCTGAAATTACGGCTGGAATATATCGCTACAGGCGAATTTCAAGCACCCTCCGAAACCATTCCTGAACCCCTTGCTTCCCTGGCGACCCCTTCGTAGGGATTGAGGATGGACGCCTGGGGATTGGGTGCTTATTACTATACATCACCTCATCATCCCAAATCCGCCACCCCTGATCCCGCTTCTGATGGAAGAGAGTTATCATGGGCTGAACTTAGCTACAGAGTGAAACCAGGTTTCTATTGGACGTCTTATTTAATTCTGGATCTTAACTAACTGAGTAGAGCATGACCTGAAGTTGAAGGGGGATGAGTTGAGTGAACTTATTTGGACATATGAGGAGGGCTGTCAGGCTTTCGAGAGTAATCTTCTGGGTAGCGGGGTTCGTGAATGCAGCAGCCCTAGCAGCGGCCGCAGACTTTCCCCCTTGTCCACCGCCAGCCGCTAGTGAGTATTTGCTGCTGGTGAGGGGTGAAACGGAAACGCAACGCGATCGCGTTCAGGAACTTCTGCCGATCAATAACACTATCTTAGTTTGCAGCTATTTGGATGACCCAGTTGTACGGGCAGGTGGATTCACCAGTCTGGAGATGGCGAATTCTTGGGCGCAGTATATTACAGAAGTTGAGGGTTTGCAGGCTTTTGTAGCGCGTCCCGCAGCGCCTCAAGCGTCTTCGATCGCTGCAGAGACAACCCCCAACCCCTTATCAACCAGCGCCCCATCAACTGGAAGCACGGCGTCAGGTTTACCTACTTATAACCCTCAACCGCTGACGACAGGCTTTGCCGTTTTAGTGGATTATTACAATCGTCCAGATGTCGCCCTAGATGTTCAACAGCTATTGGGTCGGGAGGTGGGTTTAGTCGTCTACCGTCAACGGCCTTACCTGTTAGCCGCCCAAAGCTCGGACGCCAAAACCGCCAGCGAAACTCTCCGCATCTTAAATGACCATGACTTCACCAGCATATTGGTGGACAGCCGCCAAGTCGTTCTCCTCACCTCTACAGTCGCTGCTCCCAATCAATTTGACCCTTTAGAAACCAATCAGTCAGCTCCGGCTAACACCGAGGATGTGGCGGGATCAAATGATTAGGGGCCTGCAAGAAAAACTGCCGATCCCAATTATCTAAGTTTCCCATTATCTAAGTACTGACTAGTAAGCCGGAGCAGCCAGACAGGAAATGGCGACGCCCAAGATAGAACCGACAATGACCTGAAAAGGGGTATGGCCAAGGAGTTCTTTCAGTCGATCTTGATTGAATTCAGAGTTTTCTTGAAACAGTTCATCGATAATTTGGTTTAAGATTCTGGCTTGTTTACCAGCTGCTTGCCTGACCCCTGCCGCATCATACATGACGATAATGGCGAAGACGGATGTTACGGCGAAGCTTGGGCTTGCCCACCCTAGCGTCTGACCAATACCAACTGCTAAAGCAGTCACCAGTGCGGAGTGGGCGCTAGGCATTCCGCCGGTTTCCACGAGAACCCGCAGGTTAAGTTTACGATTTTTAGCGAACTCAAAGACAACCTTAAGCACCTGAGCCACCAGACAAGCGATTAAAGCCACCAAAAGTACCCGATTATCAAGGATGTCAGTTAAATTTTGCATGGGGTTTGGCATCCTCAGTGAGTGCGAGCTGTAATGAAATCCGCGATCGCCAACAGCGGGCGATTCAACTCTCCAAAAGATTGCAGTTCCGCCTTAGCCTGATCGATTAATTGCTGCGCCTGACGCCTGGACTCCTCAATCCCCCAAAAACTTGGGTAGGTTGCTTTTTCAGCCTGGAGATCTTTGCCGACTGACTTACCTAAGGCTTCTGGCGTTGAGGTAATGTCCAAAATGTCATCTACAATTTGAAACGCCAGTCCAATTCGTTGGGCGTAGCGACAAAGTTTCTCCACATCTTGACAGGGAGCATTTGCCAACAAGGCTCCGGAAGTGACTGAAACCTCCAGCAGAGCGGCTGTTTTGTGCATGTGAATGAAATTTAGCGTTTCGATGGTCACATCTTTCTTGCCTTCAGATTCCAGATCAACGATTTGTCCACCGACTAGACCCTCTGCGCCGACTGCTCGACCTAAACGAGCCAGCACCTCTAAGATATTTTGGGCAGGGACCCCCTTAGTCTGCATAGCGATGTGCTCAAAGGCATAGGACAATAGGGCGTCCCCCGCCAAAACAGCGACATCCTCTCCGTAGACTTTATGGTTGGTCAGTTGTCCCCGTCGATAGTCATCATTGTCCATGGCGGGCAGATCATCGTGAATCAGGGACATTGTATGAACCATCTCCAGAGCGCAGGCGGTTGGCATCGCCATCTCCAGGGTTCCTCCAGTCAGTTCACAGGTTGCTAGACAGAGAATCGGACGCAGTCGCTTACCGCCTGCCAGCAGGGAGTAGCGCATCGCTTCATAAATCTTCTCTGGGTAAACTATCGCTAGGGCTTGATCGAGGGCAGCCTCTATCTGCACTCGACGCCCTGCCAAATAAGTTGACAAATCGAACGGCGATGCTTGCGGATCGATTTGATTGGTCACTACCATCTTGGATTCTTGCTGATACTGCGTTGAAATTTAAACAGACTGGGACAGGATACTGTCAGTTTGACCCTTTAGACGCTGACAATAGCTCCATACTGTATTTTGCAACAGCATAGTTACGGTCATTGGCCCAATGCCGCCAGGAACGGGGGTGATCGCCCCAGCCACAGACTGCACCGGCTCAAATTGCACATCTCCAACTAGACGAGACTCTCCAGTCACATCGGTTATCCGATTAATCCCTACGTCAATCACAACGGCGCCCGGTTTCACCATATCGGCGGTGATTATGCCTGAACGCCCCACAGCAGTGACTAGGATATCAGCGCAGCGAGTCAGACTCGATAGGTTTTGCGATCGCGAATGAACAATAGTAACTGTCGCATCCGCCTCTAGCAGCATTAGCGCCATCGGTTTGCCAACCAAAATACTGCGCCCTAGCACAACCGCCTGCTTTCCCTTGGGATCGATATCATAGAATTGAAGCAATCGCATTACTCCAGCCGGCGTGCAGCTTCTCCATCCAGGTTCTCCTCGAACCAAGCGGCCTAAATTTGTAGGATGAAGCCCATCCACATCTTTGTCCGGATCAATTTCATTCAGCAAGGCCACTGAGTCCAGGTGATCGGGTAAAGGCAGCTGCACTAGAATACCATCGACACGCTCGTCCTGATTGAGCTGGGCGATGATCTGGGTGAGTTCTGCTTGGGAAGCGGTGACAGATAGATGTTGACCAAAAGAAGCGATGCCTAGCCGTTCACAGGCTCGCTCCTTACCTCGCACATAGATAGCGCTAGCAGGGTTATCACCTACCATCAGCACAGCTAATCCGGGGGGGCGGCCTATTTGAGGCTTCAGAGTCTGGATCTGCTGAGTCAGACCCGTCTGAATCTGCTGAGCTAGCGCTTTGCCGTTTAAGAGCTGAGCCATGTTCAGAATGGGTTAACTTTTCAGATAAAAAGCCAAATTTCAATTATCAAAGGAACAGTTTCTCCTTAAGTCTCTCAGATTTAGATCCCTTTCGCCGAATTAACTCTAGAATTTGTTCCTTAAAATCCCCATGTACAATCGCATCATTCGCTTTAGTTGGTTCTTTGTTCTAGTCGGCATCCTAGGATGTAGCGCCGTTGGCGAAACCCGTTCGCCCTTATTTGAACTGAATATGCCACGGCCTATCGCCCGCCTAATTAGCAGAATTACGCCGATCGAGGAAATTCATGCCCAATCAGCACCTTTGGACCATCCAGTCTACCTACGCGGCCAGGTGCAACAGAGCATCCCCCTACTCAATGGCAGAATTTATCAACTGCAAGACGATACAGGCAGCATTTGGGTCGTTACCCAAACTTCTGCTCCGATCGTAGGAGAAGAAATCCTGATTAAAGGGTTGACGCACTACGAACCTATTCTAGTCGCCGGAGAAGACTTGGGGGAGCACTATATTGAGGAGCAGGAGCAGATTCAGTAGATACATAACGCTAGTCAGAACCAGAACAGGGGTCCAGTTCAAATCCTGGGTTGTTCCGGACGTTAATATGACACGAATAACGAATCGAACCGCCATTATCTGCTTGATTTCCTTGAATGAAGTTTCCTCGACCGCCAGCGCTGGCCTGCGCCCGAATATCGCCTGCCAAGCGATTGTTTTCGATGCGGACGGTTGACATTGGGTTGGGACCGCCGTTTGTATCAGCGCTGACATAGATCCCAGCCGCTTGAGAGCCATCCGATGTCAGCTCATTTTCAGTAATCAAGACATTTTGAATATCAGGAATCTTATACAATCCAATGTAGGCATTGCCAGCATTGCCGCGAATAGCAGCTCCATTGACACTGGTGCCGCCACAGCATTGTTGAATCAGAATTCCTTCACCATCAACGCTGGCATACTGAGAATCCATCAGTCTATGTCTGTAGACCTGGTAGCGATTTCCTTCAATCAGTACATCATGCCCCGACCAGTCAATAGCGCGATTCTCGTAGGTAGCGCTGCCTCTAGGTTGTTTCTTGCCGGTTGGATCGGTCCACACCTGTTTATCTGATTGGTCGTAAATTTGGTTATTGCGAATGACTAAACCCGATCCCGATGCATGAACGCCAACCCGCATCGTTTTATAGATCCAGTTGTCTTGAATGACAATCCCTTGGCGAAACAGTCCAGGCTCTAAGGTTGGCTCGGCGGCATATTGAAAGCCGCCCGATTTTGAGCGATTTACTACAATGCCATAGTGGTTAGCATAGTCAAAGGGAACCTTCCAGCCTTCGGCATAGGCGATAATCGAGTTCCCATTCCGAGCCCGGACTGTGTAGCCGGGCTGCTCATAGCTATCAGTGATGGCGTCGTTTAGGCGATTGTTGGCGACTAACACATTGGCGTAGGCGCTGATTTTGAAATTGGCGACAAAGCGGTTGCTGTATCTTAACCAAGCTGCTTGGAAGGCAGGGTCAGGGACGCCAGCGTCTGGTTCAGCCACATTGTTACTGCGAACACCCAGGATCACAATATTTTGATTTTCGCCTGTGTCAGGCTCGCCTATCAGTTCAACCCCGGCTCGATTGATATCGATATTGACTAACCCCAAGTTGCTGTCCGCATTAGGGGATTGAGTCAGGATTTTTTTGAATGCGGTTTGATTGGATCCGCCGCTGCCCGACTGACTCGGTTCATATTTAGGGAATTCAAGTCGGGTTGGGGGCTGATAGGCGTCGGACTTAGCGTCAGCTGAAGTAGGCGTTTCTCCCCGTAAAACAATGCCATTAGCTAGAGATAGGTTATCAGAGAACTGGTAAATTCCGGCGGGGAAGTAAACAACACCGCCGCCATGGGCGATCGCCCTCTCCCTTGCCCCATTGAAACGGTCCGTATCCGTTGCCCCCTCAAAGTCTCGAATATTGTAAACACAGCTCCACTGAATTTGCTGAGTCCAAGGGGGCGCATCAGCATAGCGGCTAGCAACGGGATTATCCGTTGGCCCGCTGCTAGGACTGCCACAGGCAGCTGAGTTAAAAGTTGAGTTTGAGCCGCCGCCATTAGCAGTGCAGGCAAACAAAACACAGACAAAGCCAAGGATAAATAGCATCAGGAACCAGAACACTGACCTCGCCTTGAACTGTTTCCAGAACTGACTCATCCTTGCCGCCATAAGTATCCAGTCGCTCATATCGCCAGTTTAATTGCTCACTTGAGTATATTGACGCCAGGATATTCAACAGCAAGCCAACTCAACCCTGTCATTTCCCAGAATCTTTTGGCTAAGACAGGGGGCGGGGTGTAGGGTGCAGGGTGCAGGGATGGAAGTATTGAGAGCTGAAGATACATAAATGCAATCAAAAGAAACCTTTAATCTGCCGCTCAAGTTCTGGATTGTCGCCCTAATCGCCTTTACTAATTCCGTTGGCTATACCCTGATCATTCCCATCTTGTACCCTTATGCCAAAGCATTTGGTCTGAACGATTTTGAAGCAAGTTTACTGACAACCGCCTATGCCGCCTCCCAATTCATCGCCACCCCCATTTTGGGTAGGCTCTCCGATTGTTGGGGCCGTAAACCGCTCCTGGTGATCAGCTTAATCGGAACCGTACTGGCTAATATCGTGGCGAGCCTTGCCCCTTTTGCTTGGCTACTTTTTGCGGCGCGCATCTTGGATGGGTTAACCGGCGGCAACACCTCCATCGCTCAAGCCGTGATCAGTGACATCACCCACCCAGCTCAAAGGACCAAGGCATTTGGGATATTTGGCGCCACCTTTCGATTAGGGTTTGTGGCAGGTCCAACCCTCAGCTATTTAGCTCAAAATTTGCCGACTCCCCCAGGAGTTTCTTCCTTGGGCATGGGCTTCTTAGTATCAGCGGCGATGGCGTCAATCGCTATGGTATTATGCCTTTGCTTATTGTCAGAAACTTTGCCCCAGCGATGTGAATTTCAATTCACTTGGCGAGATTTTGGCTTGAATAAGGTGGCGCAGTCAGCTGTTAACCCAAGATTAGGCCGAATTTTTATGGCCACTTTCTTAAGTGGCTTCACCTTCATCATTTTTGCGTTTGCTTTTCAACCTTTTTTCCTGAATGTGTTGCACCAGGACGCCAAAACCCTTGCACTGGTGTTTGCTATTTTCGGCGTCTTGGGATTTATCACCCAGTTTTTTGCGCTTGATAGGCTAATTCAACGCTTTAGCTTGGTCAATATTCTGACTGTTACACTCGCCATCAGAGGGATTATCTTTCTGCTGATGCCGACATTTCCCGATTTACTCGCCTTCTTCTTCATGATTGTTATCTTTGGGGTGATAAATTCCTTCCCTCTGCCGCTGATCGACTCTATTCTTTCCTTAAAAAGTCAACAACAGGAACAGGGAAAAGTGCTTGGCGTCAATGCCTCCTATCTCAGTATTTCCAAAGCGCTTGGACCGGCGACAGCAGGTATGTTAGTCAGTTTGGGCTATCAGACTCCCCTCTGGGTTGCGGGTGTCTTGACCTGGTTCACCGCCTGGTTCGCCCTCGGTCTTAGATCTAGGGAAGGTCCGAGGTTTAGAAGAGGTTGAGGCGATGGAGAAGATGGGGAAGATGTTTATCTCTCCGCCTTTTTAGATTGGAGCAATCTGAGTCGGTAGAC
>JAKSDM010001626.1 GCA_022360135.1 Pseudanabaenales cyanobacterium
GAGGCATTAAAGAATATTGGATTGTGGATCCCATGAAGAAAATTGTGACTTTATTAACCCTCATAGATGGTTTTTACGAAGCACAAGTCTTGCAAGGAAGTGACCCGTTGATGTCTGATGTACTGCCGGAGTTGTCTCTAGTTGTAGCCGAGATTTTTCAAGTGTGATGGCTGTACAATCGCCCGGTTACGAAAGGCTTAATGGAGTGAGGATTTTCAGCGCGATCGCGACGCTGTCGTCATTTCCTGTTGGTGGGATTAGCTGATGTCTTGGCTGGCGCGAGGTGTAATTTGGCAGACTCAACGTTACCAATTACCTCGAATTCCCGAAGCTAAGACAAAATAGAGGCAGGTTTTTGTCTTGGCCCCAAACCCCTGCGATATGCCTCAATCCCCAGCCCCTAACGAAAAGCAACCTATCAGTGATCAACTCGCTGATATCGCCCTCAAAGTCATCCAGCCAGGAGGATTGATCTGTGGAGGTTCAGGAGCCTTTTGGTTTTTGTTTAACCAGAGTGCTGTACCCAAAGCGATCGCCTCAGCAGTGATTGGGATATTGCTCTCCTACGGGGCAAAATTGCTCCAACCCATCCATCAGGGCACCCAACAACGATTCGCAGCGACAGGCAAAGCCATTGATAGCGGTATCGATCAGATACTCACATACCTAACAGACAAAGCTACAGGAGGAACGCCCGAAGATCGTTATCTGGCCTGTCAGGCGCTAGAGTGTCAGGCGGTTAAGTCTGAGGGGGTGATTCAGCATGATGGTATTTTTACACCCTTGCTGGCAGAAGTGTTTGTTTCCCTCAGCATCGACTCGACTGCAACCCTGCCAGGATTCAAGGCGTTTTCCCCGGAAGACATGAATGAAGACCTGACTATCTGGCGTTTCCTGGCAAAAACTCGTAGTATTCCTACCTTTCGTCAATTGGAAATTTTGGCCTGGGGGGGATCGGGTAAAACCACATTGCTTAGACATATCGCCTATTGCTATGGCTCAAGGCAGGCTCCCCGATTTGCCCCTAACCTGATTCCGTTCTTGCTGATTTTGCGGAAACATCGGGATAACATCGCCCAAGCAAACGCTCCCACCTTACCCGACCTAATTACAACCCATCACATTCCCACCTTGCCTGTCGCCGGCAATTTGCAGATGCCGTCTAACTGGGCGCAGGATGTACTGAAGCGAGGCAATGCGATCGTCATGCTGGATGGGTTTGATGAAGTCCCCAAAGCACAACGACCGAAAGTTGCCGGGTGGATTAACCAGCAAATACAGCAATACAGCAAGTCGGTTTTTCTGCTGACCTCTCGCCCCAAAGCCTACACCGAACAACATGAAGATGTTCATGACCCTGATCATCGGATCGAATTCCCAACACGGCTTTGGGTCAAAGACTTTAGTCCTAAACAGCGCCAAGATTTTGTGGAGAAATGGTATCTTTGTCAAACACGTTATGCCCATGGAGGGCGCGACACACCTGATGTGCGCCAGATGGCGGCCCAGTCCGCCGCAGACCTGCTGGAACAAATCGAAGCACGGGATGAACTCAAAGCGCTAGCCAAAAATCCGCTTTTGCTCAATATGATTGTCACTTTCCATCGACGCAACCCTGGTGCAGAGTTGCCCCGACGGCGGGTTGAGCTGTATAAAGAGATCTGCCAGTTGCAGTTGAAAGATCGCCCAAATGCCCGAAAGCTGCAAACCCTGCTGACCCAATGTGAAGCCCAGACCATTTTGCAGCAGATTGCCTTGGCAATGATGAAGCAACGCTGGGAAGGGATCAAACGTCCTAAATTGCTACAAGGATTGAAAAGAATTCTGGCACAAAAGGGTGAAACCATTGAGGCCACTGAATTTTTAGATCAGGTGGTGCAGATTAGTGAACTGTTAGTGCAACAGGAAGATGAGTATGAATTCGCCCACCTGAGTTTTCAAGAATACCTGGCAGCCGTTCATATTGCCCAGACCCAACAAGAGCACTTGCTTTATGCCTATTTCGATGATGATAAATGGAAACCCACTATATTGCTCTACGCCGCACAAGTCAACAATCCGACCACAGTAATTCAAGCAGCGGTAAAACAGGGCGCCACTGACTTGGCCTACCAATGCTTGCAAGAACTCCCCAAAACAAAACGGATTGATCCTACCCTTGAAACGCAACTTAGAGCATTAAAGCAAACGGTGCAGACCTCCCGCTATCAAAAGCTGGAAGCACACCTAAAAAATGGGCGGTGGCGAGAAGCGGATAATGAAACCTATCGGTTGATGATTACCACAGTGGGTAAGGAAGAGGGGCAGTTGTTTGATTCCGAAGACTTACTGAATTTCCCTTGTGAGGAATTGTTAACGATTGATGGGCTGTGGGTCAGGTACAGCAACGGTAAGTTTGGTTTCAGTGTGCAAAAAGATATTTATATGCAATGTGGCAGCATCCCAGATAGGAAGTATCATGAAAAAGCATGGGAAGAATTTTGCGAAGCGATTGAATGGAAAAAAGGAGGGATTTGGAGCGTTAATTATGATGCTTCTACACCCCGGGGTCATCTCCCTGCTGCGGGAGCGGCGGCGGATCCAATCCTACTGTTGCCGGGACTATTTACACACTTCTGTGTTGTATCTCTTCTCTCGCATCATGCATTGTAAACTGTAGCAGGCAATAGCTTCAGTCCGATCCAAAAGTTTTATTTCAGAACCTCTCCATACGGAAAACCAGGCGTTTTTGGATTTTGGATTGACCTTATTATTTTGGATTTTAGATTTTGGATTTTGGATTGGGGGGCTTTTGGTGAGGTGTTTTTATTGCAGCAACGGTCTTGGCCGATTTTGGATTTTAGATTTTGGATTTTGGATTGACCTTCTGATTTTAGATTTTAGATTTTAGATTTTGGATTTTGGATTGTTTTCTTTGCTGCGAAGTGTTTTGATTGAAGCGACTGTCATTGCTAGAATTTCGTTGGTTTCAGTCGTGAGATTTTTGACTTTGGCTTCAGGAATTTCATCTGCTTCC
>JAKSDM010000906.1 GCA_022360135.1 Pseudanabaenales cyanobacterium
GCCTGCATTCATCTCCTGACGGGGCTGCATCCCTTTGACCTCTACTCCGTCATCGAAGACCGATGGGTCTGGCGCGCCTATCTGCCCCATTCCGTCAGTCTTAAATTGAGACGAATCTTAGACCGAATGTTATGCCGATCCCTAAGGCAACGGTATCGAACTGCTGAAGCCGTCTTGGCGGACTTAAACGCCCCCCCCCCGTCGTTACCCATTAAGCGTCCGCCACGGCGGTCAATTTTTTCGGCTCTTACCCGCCTAAACGCGTTCAGAAAATTACCCAGAAAACTGCCCAAAAAAGGGGCGGCTAAACTCGCCAGACCAGCGGTACAATCGCCTCTGACCTCGCCTGTTGTATCCTGGCGTTATGTTCACACCCTAACGGACGCCAGTGTGGTCAACGCTCTGGCAGTGAGCCCAAATGGACGTGCGATCGCCACAGGGGGAGCAGACAAAACAGTCCGGCTTTGGGATTTAACCACGGCTGAGTTGATTCACACCTTTAGTCAGCACATTCCTCTGATTAGCCCAGGCCATAGTGATGTAGTCACCGCTGTCCGATTTAGTCTTGACGGCAGAACCCTTTTCAGTAGCGGCGCTGACGGCGATATCAAATGGTGGGATCTGGCGAGCTATCGGCTAATCAGTACGTTACCTGAGAAAGGCTGGGTAACCGTCGCGATCGCCCTCAGTCCGAATGGAAAAATGCTCGTCAGTGCTGGGGGTGAGGGTAAGATCAAGTTGTGGGATCTGACCACCCTAACCGTGCAAGCCACCCTAATCCACCACCAAGATTGGGTCAGTGCGATCGCCATCAGCCCCGACGGCAAAACGCTGTTCAGCGGCAGTTGGGACAAAACTATTCGCTTCTGGAGTCTACCCAGCGGTCGCCTGCTGAATACCTTCACCGCCCATGACGATCGAATCAGCTGTCTGCTGGCTCACCCGGATGGTCAGACCTTGATTAGCGGCGGTTGGGACGGCGCAGTTAAAATTTGGTTCCTGAGAAATAATCTTCACTGCCGCACCCTCACTTGGCATCAGGATCGGGTGACTGCAATCGCCCTCAGTCCGGATGGCAAAATCCTGGCTACCGGCAGCGCCGACAGCACCCTCGATCTGTGGCGCCCGGAAACAGGTCAACGTCTCGCC
>JAKSDM010000304.1 GCA_022360135.1 Pseudanabaenales cyanobacterium
GCACCCCAACAGCGTATGATATTGGGGCGAAGGGGAGTAGCTGCTGGTCTATCACCAGACCCTCTGAATCAACATACTGGCGATGAGCCTGGTTCAGGGGATGACATAGCCGCCAATCTATATCATTAGCGAGACCTTCACTAAGTTCACGTTTGACGTGGGCTTGGTGGAGTCTTGCCGCACCATCAAGTTCACGTCAGATACCACCACTATCTGAGGAATTTGAGAGGATGTTGACCGCATTTACGGCCAGTTTGTTACTGATCACGGTGTCTGAGCTAGGCGATAAGACCTTCTTTATTGCCGCGATTCTGGCCATGCGCCATCGCCGTCGCTGGGTCTTTGCGGGAGCGATCGCCGCCCTGGCCTTGATGACAATTTTATCTGCGCTGATCGGCCAAGCCGCTACCCTGCTGCCTCAATCCGTTGTCAAATGGGCTGAAGTGAGTTTGTTTGCGCTCTTTGGGGTGAAGCTGTTGCGCCAATCCAGTCAAATGTCTGCTATAGCCAAAGGGGCTGAAGAAAAAGAAGCTGCCGAAGCCGTGGCAAGAGCTGAGCAGGCCGAGAGTAAACAGCAAGAAACACCCCTTGCTATCATCACCGAAGTCTTTGGGCTGACCTTTATTGCTGAGTGGGGCGATCGCACCCAGATCGCCACCATAGCGCTTGCGGCGGCCAACCACCCTGCAGGCGTAGTGCTGGGAGCGGTGTTGGGTCATGCGGTGTGTGCGGCGATCGCCACGAACTGTGGCCGTTGGCTGTGTAGACGAATCTCAGAACGCACCCTGACTGCGTTAGGCGGCGGGTTATTTTTGCTGTTTGCAGTACTGGCGCTGATCTCAGCTTGAGCGAACGTAACCTCACTGGCAATCACGCCATAACATCCATTCAATATCGTCCGAACTTAGGGGACTGGATAACCTAAAAGGGGAATTCTCTGTCCAGTGGGTCAGCTGTAACGCTAATAGTTCTAGAGCCTTGCCCTCTAGGTAGATTTGTCTTCGGAATTGAGCCCAGCAGTATTAGGTTTGCAAGCCACAGATCTCATTTACCGATTAATCTAGCCTGGGATGTATATAACGTTCTCCACACTTCAACGGTTCCTTGTCCGATTTCGCTGTCAATGGTTTCTCCACTTTGCGTCACTAACCGGATACTGATTCTAGTGTCTGGCGCATTTTGCAGTGCTTAGGCTAACTCTTCGCTGACTGGAAACGTGCTGTTTTGTCCGGCAACTTGCAACACCAAATATGCGTGGCGCTTCTTCAACCTGGAGCGGATTGAAGTGTTGAAGAGCCATGTAACCCCGGATTATTTCGTCAAGTTCCGATAAGACCTGTACCCCTATCAAAGCCTTGTAAAATCGGCTGAAACCCTTGAAATGCTTAATGGACACAACTGGACTCGAACCAGTGACCCCTACGATGTCAACGTAGTGCTCTAACCAACTGAGCTATGCGTCCAATCGGTCTACTAGACTAACATATCTTGAGAGTCTGTGTAATTTTTCTCTCTGAAGCTTCCAACCA
>JAKSDM010000540.1 GCA_022360135.1 Pseudanabaenales cyanobacterium
CCTTATCCCGCACTCAGGTTAGGTAAGGATTTCATGGTCCAACAAAGTCCTTCAGATTTACAAATCAGATAGAACTGCGTATATCTACTTATTAAATTTGCAATTGCACCAGTCTAACGATCAAGACTGACCGACCCACCACAATGGCGGCCCGTTTTCTACCTCGTCTAGCGGCAATGCGACGAAATTGTCTGTCGTCTAAGAACAAAGAGAACCCCCAGCCAAAAGCCAGGGGCGCCGCGTTAGACATGCGAAAGGTTCTACTTCTCCAAGACTAAGGGCAAAAAGTAAAGAAACCGGGAAGGCTGGAAAAAGCAGTCCATTTTGCTCTCAATGGAAGTTTTGTTTACAAAGCCAAGTTCTATCAAGACACGTAAATTTCAGTAAACCTGATGCCATCTACCCGGTTCACCGTGATAACTTGATTAATAAGCAAATGACAACTGAATAAACCAAGGCAGTCTAAACCAAGACTTCATTGATTTACGGCTGTTGGAGTTAAACTTAAACCAAATTAACTTACCTTAAACATAACCATTCAGTGGTTTCTTCCTTTGATTAGAGTAACCAAAACATTGTCAGCTAAGACACGGTTATGTATGGGTTGTACATTTTACTAGGTTGCATTGATTCCCATTACTACTTTGATCAGCTAAGACCGAACCTAACGAACGTCTTTTGAGTTTTGTCAAATTTTAGAGGGTTCAACCAGTAATGGTTGGACCCTGTGTTATTTGTTGTTTTTGGGAAATTACTCAACTTCATTTGCTTCCCCTATCCATGGCTTCCCATTGTGTTTGGTTGGCTTTGATTATTGGCAATTCCAGACTGCACTGGGCTGGATTTAGGGAAGCATTTTTTTGCGGGGCATGGCATACCCCTCATTTGTCTGCAGCAGATGTCAAACAGCTTGTTAGCCAAAATTTCAACCCATCTGCTTGGGCTGCCCTAACCCCCTCAAACGTTCCCCAATTAGGGTTGCCTGATGATCAACCCATTGAACTTTGGTTAGCTTCTGTGGTTCCCCAACAAGTCCAACTCTGGCGAACTTATCCCAAGCTACAGCAGGTTAAGCCCGATCGCATCCCTATCCAGGGTATTTACTCCACCCTTGGCATCGATCGAATTCTTGCCTTGTGGGGAGCGGGAGAAAGCCAAGGGTGGCCTGTTTTAGTGATTGACGCCGGTTCGGCGCTCACGTTTACAGCTGGCGCAGCAGGACACTTGATCGGAGGCGCTATTTTGCCAGGACTACGATTGCAGTTCCAGGCCCTTTCACAGGAGACCGCTACTCTGCCTGAAGTCGATTACTGCAGTTTAGAAACCTTGCCGATTCGTTGGGCAAAGGATACCTCTACAGCGATCCAAAGCGGAATATTCTACACCTTATTGGCAGGTATTCAAGATTACATCATCGATTGGCGGCGTCAGTATCCCAATAGCCAGGTTATTCTGACAGGCGGAGACAGCACTGTACTCTATACCTCCCTTAAGATCCAGGCTCCAGAAATAGCCGTCCAGCTAAAACAAGACCCGCATCTGATGTTTTGGGGGATGCAGGCCTATCATCGTCAAGTGTCTAAAGGCTGCTAATTCTGGACCGATAAGCGGTGTTATCCAAACCTGCGCTTGCGCCTGAAACCGCCGATGAGTCAAGCATTTCTCGCAGTCTGGCGACCCGGTCTGCTGCCGCTGGATGGGTGCTGAGAATTGTCGGCGCAGACCTCTGACCGACAAGTTTTTGCATGAATGTTACCAGTCCAGACTGGGCATACCCAGCTCGGCCCAGGTTATTGAAACTTCGTTCATCCGCATTGTACTCATCTCCCCGGCTGGCAGGCAAGTTTAGGGCTAAGTCTACTCCCAAATTGACCAGAGCATCTTGACGTACTCCCAGGGCCTCTGCAATGCCTTGAGTTAGGGCTGCATCTCGCAACTGATTCACAGCATGGCGACCGGAAATATGACCAATTTCATGGCCAATAACACCCGCCAACTCCGCTTCATTACTGGCTTCTCTGATCAATCCTGTGGTCACATAGACATAGCCGCCCATGGTCGCAAAAGCATTGATTTGATTGTCGTTGATTACCTGAAAGTGATAAGGAATGTCAGGGCGATCGCTGGTTGGGACTAAATTCTGCCCTATGCCATTAACGTAGGAATTAATCCTGGAATTCCGACTCAGCTGAAATTCACGATTGACCAGCTGCTGATTAATTTGCCCACCTAGATCAATTTCCTGCCGGTCCGACATATTTGCCAACTGGACATACTCAATGCCATTGAGAATCAGGTCGAACAGAGACAAGGCTTGGCCTGGGCGAGGGGTAGCGACACCGAGGCCAATGGCGACTATCAGAGAAATCAGACCGTAGAACCAACGGCGACGGATGTGTTGGGTAAGGGAAAGTAAGAAGTTGGACATATCGACTCGATCTAGAGTGACTAAAAAAATGCCTCTGGATTTCAGCTTTCCCAAAATGCCGGATATCCTTCCAGTTTAAGGGCCGGTTTAAGGGAGCTGACGCAAATTGATTAGACTAGTTTGCCTATCCCATATGGTTAAATACTAACGATTCCCCATTAGCAATCAGGGGACTTACCCTTTTCGTAACAGATGACGTGGGTTGGAGCAAGCTTGACTATGACAGTTTTGGATTCAAAAGGGCGTCTGTTTGGCAAAATCAGCCTCCTCGATATTGGCGCCGCCCTGATTATTTTGATGGTGATCGTTGGTGTCTTCTTTTTTCCAGGGACATCTGGGTCCGTCGCTCAGTTGGGAGTCGCCACCAAGCCGATTGAAGTGGATGTTATGGTTCGCGGTCTAACTGTATCTGACCCGCCAGCTCTCTTGGAAAACATAAAAACCGCTGAAACCACTAAACTAATTATTCGTAATCAGGCTTACGGTCAAGTCCGCATCAAAGCTGTTAAGTCTCTACCCCGTAGTGTCGCTGTGCCCCAGCCTGATGGTTCTGTGGTCGCCTTTGACGATCCCCGGCCAGAACTCAACTACACCATTGACATGTTGATCA
>JAKSDM010001747.1 GCA_022360135.1 Pseudanabaenales cyanobacterium
GTCGGAACCGGAGTCATTCAGCCCCCTAAATCCCCCAATTCTGGGGGACTTTGAACTCTGATCCCCCCCAGAATTGGGGGGTTAGGGGGGCCAGATCGGCGAATTCGCAATCGGAGTCGAGATCTGTGTACACGGTAGCCCGAGGGGAGAGGGAACAAGAGAGTGGATTGGCTCACCTCGCCCTCGGGGAGAGGGGTTGGGGGTGAGGGCTCTGGACTTTTGTCAGGCAACCAGGGGGTTAAGGTTAGGCAGCGGAAAAAATTGGGTTTCCTATCGTCAACCCAACTACAGGCTGACCCCACTACAAGCTGACCCCGCAGTTTGGCAATGCAAGGTGCAAATTGGCTTCATCAATTGCACCTTACCAAGAACGCTTGAAATCATTTGTTTCGGATTATAGCGCTATGCAGCCCTATGCAAAGGTGTAGGAGTGGGCGATCGCAATTGTTGAGTTAAGCCAGTGAAATCCAACAATCAAAGGCTGTTGCATTGCCCAGTGGCTCAAGTCAGCGGTGGAGACGGCGCCGAAATATAGCCAAATAGGACACCTCAATCACTTTGGGGACAATGAAGTATGTTTCATACTATTATGATTCAGTGACTCTTCTAGGTTTTTTCTATACCATCAGATATACTTTTTCTAAGTGGGCAACCAGGCGTCTTGAACGCAAAAATATCAAGGAATTTCAAATACGAGGGCAGATAATCTGAAAAGCATGGCAGTGCCTGGGTTAGAGAGGTATGCTTTCATGCCTAGCAGTGTCTCTGCGTAAGGGTTTCAAGATACCTTAGCTGCACAGAGCTGCTATGTTTTTCCTTGTGAGAGGCAATTTCAAAAGTACTTTTTACAACTTAAAAACGGTTTGGATTACCTAGGTGGAGCGACTGAAAGTCCCATTATTGAGTTAAATCCAAAGCCGCTTAGGGAATAGTTTTGACTTTTCAAACAACCTTTAAGAGTTGTTAGATATGTTTATTGCCTAGAGCGGTGTTGGGCGTGGAGTAGGTCTTCTTTATCCAATTGAAGACAGTTCACTCTATATAACCGTTGCACATAAGAAGAGTCTGCTAGTCTGCTAGATGCTCTAAATGAGCAATCACTCTATCTTAAGAGGTTTGATAAGGAATTGTTTGGTAGAGAAACAGTATTCTTATCAATATCAATTGATCAGCGACAGAAGAGCAAGTGAAACATTTACTTTTCATATTTTGGAAATTGAAGTCATATAGGAAACATCATGATAAAATTTTGCTCTATTTTAGAGGACTCACCAACTAAGATCGCTTTTCATCCTAAACCCAAAGGAATCATCCAGTTTATTGGCGCTTTTGTGTTTGGTTCTTGTCCTGAACGCTCCTATGAGCACCTTTTTAAATATCTATATAAAAAAGACTACTCGTTGATTGTATATCCCTTAACATTCGAGCCATTTAATTTTAATCACTGGTCTGTAGCTACCGAACTATTGATCGATCTCTACAGGGTTCGTTTCGAAATCATTAGGAAGTTAAAAAATGAAGCTTCTGATAAATTAGATTTTTATGCAAACGACACTAACTATTTTTGGCTAGGTCACAGCTTGGGATGTAAATATATCCTGTTACTAGAAATACTTAGCCATGATAACTCTGAACTAAGAGATGAGGTACTACGATCATGTTTAAGGGGGAAGTCCCTACAGAAAGTTAACAAAGATATAAGAATGGCAGACAATAATCGAGAAGTAGTTGTTGATGAAATTTCGAAATTTATTAGAGATCAACCCAGTTTACTGCTGGCTCCTGAGATTAGTAACACAGTTCAGATTTTCAACATACCTATTCGACCATCCAGTCGTCTGGGTTTCCCAAATCGACATGAAACAAAGTGCCTGATTGAACACAGCACTGAATTGTTTAACTTGATAGGTTTGATTTCTTTTAATCTTGACGGCATCGCTAGAGATGACGTCGATTTTTTGGAGTGTCAGTTACGAACGCGAAAATTTCGGCATTTCCTTCATAAGGTCTTTTTGGGATGGCACTTCGAGCCACAAGGAATTTATATTGAGAATCTAGTATCCTGCATGGATTTGATCTTACAAGAACTGAGGCAGCGCCAACGGCAAGGAATAGCACACCCTGTTCAATGTGAAGATGAATTGTCGTGTTCAGAGGTATTGTGATGAACTTGGAGAATGCCTACGACCTGATTTTGGTAGGTTCCGGTAATGGAGCCTGTGGCTTCCTGAGTAAATACTTGGATCAGTTTAAAGACTTGAAACAGAGCGATTCTCCAAGAATCCTCGTCTTGGAATCTGGAAAAGACTTCTTTGACACCAGCGACATCACTCACCAGAATAATTGGACCAAATCCTATGCCGAGGGTAAAATCTTTCAACTGCACAATGCCCAAACGCCAGATGATGTTCCCATCATCTCGGGATGGGCCAATACTATGGGGGGTGGAGGCTCCATTAACTATGCGATGATTCATGAGTCATCTTCTTGGTTAAGCGCCCATATCGGCCAGGATGTAGACTACTGGGATAAACTCAAGTATGAATTAAATGATCGGCTGGAATGCCTCAATCCCACTCAGCGACAAACTCAGCTAACTAAGTACATTCTCCAGTCAGCGGAAGAGGAAGGATTTAGGCCCCAGGATCCCAAAAATCACATTAGAAATATTCCCAGTTACCGTGACTTGCCTGACGGCAATTCTAACCAACTTTACCTGTTTTCGACCCAGTTTAATTCCTTTGGCCAGCGCACCCATAGTGGCGTTTCGCTCATTGATGAGTTATACAATCGGATTGACTTAATAACCCTATGCCAGGTAACGAGGCTGCAGTTTGACCAAACCAAACCTGGGGATCTTCGTTGTAAGGCTGTGCAGGTAAAGTATGTAGATAAAGAAGAAACCGATTCCTTTTTCCTGAAAGAGGAAGGGCGGATAATACTTTGTGCTGGAGCGGCTACGCCTCGGCTACTAATGCCCCATAGCCAAGCCCTGAATAATCCTGAGATCGGTAAACATGCTAGCGATCACATTGCCATACCCCTAGGTATCTACCGGCTCAAAGAGAAAGATAGGCTCGGCAAGGAGTTGCACGTTACGCCAAGGGACAATTATGCTTCCATCTTCGCCACAACCGTTTGGCAACCGCGGGCTGATGAGCCGGGGCATGCTACAGTGTGTACTTTCGAATTCTTTACTGGCAATTTTGAAAGACTTTGGTTCTTTATTTCTCATATCTATCTGGCATTTTTACTACCTAATTTCATTAAAAAGATAATGATCCGAACACCCCGTTTGTTCAACAGCTTTAAGATGATAAGGTTTTTGGTTGAAAAACTTAACGCCGTCTTTAATCTAGGCGAAGAATTTGATCTTATAACTGCAATCGTTAAATTCAATCCTGCCGCAGAAGGTGAATATTTACGTGAAGATAATCGGATTAACCTGAGCTTTTTTAAAGCCGATCAAGATAAGAAAGTTGCAGAGACGGTGATCACCCAACAATTGCCCCTGATGGAAAAGCTGGGTGACAAACCCCATTGGTGCTTACAGTTAATCTTGCGGTTCTTTGATATTCCCTTTGATAAGAGTCAGGTCAACAAATATCTAGATCGCTATAGCAAAAAGTATCTGTTGTCGCAGCAGCACATGGCGGGAGGCTGCTTATTTGGCAAGGCGATTGACAATGGGGTAGTTAATCCCGATCACACGGGCAAAGTTTACGGTTCAACCAATGTCCATGTAGCAGATTTATCAGCATCGCCATTGCCCCGTGTTAGTCCTCAAATGACTGCTTATTTGATAGGCTTCCATGTAGCTACACAGTTATTGCAAAGATTCGGTAGATTAGGATAACTTCCCATCTTAGACGCCATAAACTATGTGACAGACACATTAATTTGGCTTTGAGTTTGGTAAAAGCGCCGGGATTGATGCGCTTACTTCAAACTCCTCATTAGCTGAGCTATCTAGCCAGTATGATATCCACCAATGATGATCAATGGCTGGAAGCGTCAGCTGCTGGAAGAGGCCAGCGACCTGTTCGAATCGGTTCAAGGCAAGCATAAACAGCAATCAAATCCACAAGAGAGATCAATAGACTTCTCCAAAATCTTGAAAGCCTATCATAGAGGGATTTTCAGGGATTTACCAATCCCGATGCATAAATCAGTATCAACGAAAAATCAGGCACTCCAGACCATACCAGTTAGTAAACTCTGAAAAGATGAGATA
>JAKSDM010001836.1 GCA_022360135.1 Pseudanabaenales cyanobacterium
ACATCAGAACTGCGTTCCTACCTCCTTCCTCTCCATCCCCTCACCCAATCAGACAAAAATGGCAGAGTCAGCCTCGATCCGGGAATTATTGAGATAAGCAAATTCTCAAGAAGTTCGCCTGACAAGCAGGAGCCCTGGCTGAAACTGTTGTTGTAAAGAGAAAGAATTATTTCAGGATTACATACTGAATGAGTAAGAGTAACTATCCAGCACTGGTTTTAACCCTGCTAATCACAACAGGTTTGCTGGGTGGCGGAATTTGGTATCTGAGAAAGACCTCTCCGGGCCTGTTCTTCGGGGTGACCAATCAATCGTTCGGGTCGGGCTCCACAAATCCTAAAACCTCAACACAGCTGACGCTACTAGGGGATACCTTCAGCGGCTACAGCACCTTCCGCAGTGAAGCGTTTCAATCGGCGCTAGCGGAATTTGGGGTGGGCTTGAACTATGAAGATGAGTTTGATCAGGGACAGCGGGCGGCAAGGCTAACTCAGGGCAAGGCCGATTTGCTGGTGACGACTCTAGATCAATTCTTGCAGCAGCAACCGCAGGGCAAAATTGTGGGTTTGATCGATCGCACCATTGGAGCAGATGCGGTAGTGTTGAACACGAAGAAGTATCCCAATCTCAAGTCGCTTCAGGATCTTGGTCAACTGATTCAGCAAGCCCGCGCCCAAGGACAAAGTTTGGGCGTCGCCTTTGCCGGAGATACCCCCAGTGAGTACCTGGCCTTAGTGCTAGACACCAAATTTGAAGCCTTCAAGTTGGCCGATTTTGAGCAGAAACGGGTGACTGACGCGTCTGAGGCTTGGAGCCTGATGCAGGACCCTAATCAGACTGTGGCGATCGCCGTTCTCTGGGAGCCCTATGTTACCCAAGCGCGCCAGCAGGGTTACACCGTCGTGCTCTCCAGCAATGACGCGCCAAATTCTATCGTGGATGTGATTGTCGCCTCAGACCGATTGATCCAGTCCCAACCAGACCAAATTTCCGAGTTATTAGAGGTCTACTATCGCCACATTGATGTCAATATTCGAGACGCCTCCCAACTCCAAGCTCAGATCGCTGCAGATGGCGGCCTTTCTGCTGCAGATGCCGGAGCTGTCTTGCAGGGAATTGATTTCTTCACCGCCACAGAGGCCCAAAGCTGGATGACCGATGAAACCTTGAAGCGGCGAGTGGGCGCGATCGCCGCCGTTTTAGTACTGTCGGGTCGGTTGAATCAAGTGCCGCAAACTCCCGAAGCCCTATTTACTAATCAATTCCTCACCAAGGCCGCCACCAATACGCAAACCCTGATTGAGCTAGTCCGGGCGGATAATCCAGCCCTGGCGGAGCGACTGGCTGGCAATGAAAAACAACCAGCGGCTGCGCCCCAAGTCACCGCCAGCCAAATGCAGGCAGCTCCCAACATCGGCAACCTGCAAGTCCAGGGGAAAGTCGAATTCACCACTGGCTCCGCCCAACTCACCG
>JAKSDM010000760.1 GCA_022360135.1 Pseudanabaenales cyanobacterium
CATAACTTGTATTGACTGCCTGCAACATTTGGTCAAAGTGAATCAGCAAGCACTCAGGCTGCTCTAGCGTTTCATGGGTTGGAAACTCGATATTCAACACATAGAATGGGGCGATCAGATCACCCGAGACCGTAATACAAAAATCCTCAATCGTCAGGGAATGAGCTTCCTGGAGCGCCGTCATAACCTGGATGGCGTGATATTCAGTGGTTTTCTCTGTAATAGCCGATAGGGCGCCGCCCTGACGGTATCGAAATGTAATCAGCGGCGCTTGTTCATAGAAACCAACGACCTCTACGACATCTCCAATGTCGTAGCGATAAAATCCCGAGTAATTAGTAACCAGAATCCGATAAAAATCACCTACTTTAACCTCGTGGGGCAATAAGGTGTTGGGATTGGCTTGATCCCATTGATCGGCAGGAATAAACTCAAAAAAATTACTCTCAACAGCTAGAACCACACCATCTGTGTTGAAATCCCGATGGCTGCCGATCACGGCTTCAGAAGCGGCGTAGGTGCCGCCAAAAATGGGCAGATCGCCAAAATACTCTGGGAATTTCTCAAAGTAAAAATCAGAGGGGCCGCCGCGAGCAGTCAGTAATAAGGCTAAATTGGGCCAAACAAACTTGGGCAGAAGCCGTCCTTCGGATTGGCGGATTTGACCTAACTGCTTGGCCCGTTCCGGCTCGGCAGCAAACAGCCGCTGCAGTTTTTCTCGAAGTTCCGTTTCTAGGGTGAGCCAGTCTGCAATCTCTCCTCGCCCTAAATCATCAATCAGAGCCTCTGCATATTTCTCCAGATAAATGCAAAGTTGTAGCAAAATGACAGGGAAAATCCCCGAGAGGATCGATAAATCACGATTTCGCAGCGCAAAGAGTAGAGAAATGTAATTACGCGCCAGGGTATCAGTCAGGAATAGCGCCTCAAGGGGTTGAGCATATATGGCTTGAACAACCCAGCTATGGCTTGAGCGCAGCTGATTACTGCTGACATGGCCATACACAATACCGCCGCTTGTTTGTCCAATCGGCTTGGCGCAGGTGGCGATTAGCATTTTGCCGAGGGATATTTTTCGGCGCCGAGCGGCCGCTGCAGCAAAACCCAACGCGACTTGATTGGCATAGGCTCGTTTACGTTGCGATCGCCGGGTGATCGGCACCAGTTTTTGCTTGCCGGTAGAACCGCTGCTGAGGTTCATGTAAATCATCGGCTCAGGGGTGACAACGTTCATTTCGCCTGAGGCCGCCCGCTCAAAATAGGGCTCATACTGGCTATAGGATGAGCGGGGAATCTGTTGGCGAAACTGGTCTACGGTTTTGATCTCAGCCAAGTTCAACTCACGACCGAGTTCGGTGTCTTGATGGAATTGCATTAGCGCCCGCAGGAAGTTCGCTTGAATCGTTGCGACCTGATTCAGCTTGCCAGTAAAGGCCATTTGTCGCCAGCGAGCTACAGTTGTGACTAAGTTGATTACAGGATGCGCCATTCCAATCAGAGCCCTTTAAGCGTGAGATAGAGAGTGGGTGAGATAAAAAGTTGTCTGCCCGAGCGAGAACGATCTCAGGCGAAAGATTAAACTGTGCGTAGATTTCCGGTTCCGTTCCCACTTGTCTGGGCTGCATTCATAACATTCCATCGCCTGGGTATTTTTCTGACCCCTTGAGCCGGGCGGAGGGGCCAGCTGGGCAGGCGTTTCTAAGGCGCAAACCCTAACCATAGGCCCCAAACAGCTTGGGGCAGAGGCATCCACAGAGGCAACAGCAGCAACGTTCCTAAATAAAAGGAATTCCAGTAAGGACAATCCTGCATACATTGGGCTAGTCCCATAATCAACAGCAGGGCCCCAAAGGCCAGCACTGGAATCACAGTATAAGTGGTAAAGATAAATACTAATAGTATCCCGTATCGCAGTCGAGTCAATATTTTGGGCCGAGGGAGCAGAAAGGATAGAGCCGCGATCGCCTCAATGAAAATAGTCCAGTAGGACAAGATCAGGCTCATCACGGCCATCCGTGGACTCGACTGTAACGCTTGAGGCGCAATGCTTCCCGTCGTCTGCAGGAGGTCAAACAGGGTGCGGTTCTGCTGCAGCAGGTCTGCCTCCAACCCCCCAAGCAGAAAAGCCCCCAGAGCCAGCCGAGAATCCAGCAGAAAGGTGAGATGAAGGAAAGATCCATCTAAATATTCCCCAGCCAAAAATTTCCAAATGGCGGCTAAAGCAAAGCAGAGCCCAATTAGCAATCGCGCATTCCAGGCCAGCACCTTTTCTGGCGCAGGGGCATAGAGAGCCAATGTACAGGCCAGCACCCAGTAGGTAGTCAGGTACTCATGGTTCACCAGCAGCGACCAGCGCCAAAGGTTGTTGACCACCAATAGACTGCTGAGGGCGATCCAGGCCCCTTTGCTCTGCATCAGGCGAGGCGCGCAAAGCATCGCCAGAGCCAATAAGCGCTCGGGGATTCGCATCCAAGCAAAGGTGTCAATCTCGTGCAGCAGAATCAGCACCGCCGTCAGCTGCAGAATCAAGAGATAACTGGGTTGGGCCAAGAGCTTTGCCAACAGACGCCGCCAGCGATGCTGTAAGATCCCGGCCTGGACTGCGATCACCGAGTCACCTCCACTGCTGGGGTGACAGGGGCGTACCACATCTGCCCAGAGGCTTGGCTGTAATGCAAGCGCCATACCTGGATCTGCAATTGCTGAAGGCAGACGCTAAATGTACTGGAGCCAGGGGGCTCCGAGGTATTTGTAAGGTCTAGGAGTCGGTAGCCGAGCGATCTTAGTCGCGATGCTTTGGGCGCCGTTGTTAGATGCAACCAAGCTTGTTCATTGAACCCTGTAACCTCTGGCGTTAAGACCTGGATCGTCTGCCGCCCTTGACAATCAATCGTATGAAGTTTTACCAGCCGTCGCTCATCTCTATCGATCGAGGCGAACATCCCAAAACCACCGCCGTGCCAAGGACTCAACCCTACAGTGCGGACCAGAATCATTTGTCGTCCAGCCACCACCATGAGGAGAAACGGAACACCCCATCGTTGTATTGCCTGAAGAATTTTGCCTCTGAGGCATGTCATAGACCTGATTCCAACTATAGTTCAGCCATTTGCGATTTTGACACACTGCCTTATTGTTTAGCATTATTTTTGGAGATAACTTAAGCCGAGAACTTAAGCCGAGAAATAAATCAGGACAAGAATTCCAGAGATTTATCGTTACTTTATCCTGGCACTGGAAATCGCTTGCTTTGCAGCAATCGTCAGTGTTTGGGAAGTTAGCTCATCACCACCGTAATCTAAATTTGCTCTTCAGTTAGACACAACTCAGCGGTAAGCGGTATACGCTGTAGAAGCCAAGCTGTGGATTTACCCTCAATCAAAAGCATGGGATCGGAATCTTCACATCTATCGCGGCTAAATCCAGGTAGATTTCTAGCTGGACGCTACAGAATTATTGGAGAACTCAGTCAAGGTGGGTTTAGTCAAACTTTCCTGGCAGAGGATTTACACTTGCCCGGTCGGCCCCACTGTGTGGTTAAGCAACTCAAGCCTAAGTCAGACGATACTCGGATTCTACAAACCTCAAGGCGCTTATTTGAAACCGAAGCAAAGGTGCTTGAAAAGCTGGGGCTTCATGACCAGATTCCCAGTCTGCTGGCTTATTTTGAGGAAGATCGAGAGTTTTATCTGGTTCTGGAGTTGATTAAGGGCGAATCGCTGGCGCAAGAATTGGGGACTGGACAAATCTGGCCAGAGATGGAGGTGATTAAATTTTTGCAGGACATTTTGTCTGTCTTAAAATTTGTTCACCAGCAAAATGTGATTCATCGAGACATCAAACCCTCCAATCTGATCCGTCGCTTTCAGGATGGCAAAATTGTCCTGATTGACTTTGGCGCGGTAAAGCAAACCACCTCTCAGCTTGCCGATCCTGAGTCAAACCCAACTGTCACAATCACCATTGGCACCCAGGGGTATATGCCGAACGAGCAACTGGCTGGACATCCCCGCTTCAGTAGCGACGTCTACGCCGTTGGCATGCTTGGCATTCAAGCTTTAACCGGGATAAAACCCAGAGACCTGGGTCAAAATTTACAGACTGGAGAAGTCAATTGGCATCGCTATGGCGCGAATGTCAACCCAGAGTTGGTGATTATTTTAGACCAGATGGTGCGCTATCACTTCAGAGACCGCTACCCAACAGCGACGGAAGCGCTCCAAACGCTGAACGATCTGTTCGATTATCTAAATAAAGAGTCTAAAGCGGTGATTGCTCAAGCTGGCGAACCGCAAATTTTATCCTCCCCATCACTCCCTTTAGCGCTGCCGGAGGAAGCGCCGAGCTCCCTGTCCGCCAACAAATCTTTCGAGGAACTAGGGGAGGAAGCAGAAGCTACGCCGACGCCAATCACTTCACTGTACCCGTCGCCTGCGTCTGAGGAACTAGGGGAGGAAGCGGAAGCTACGCCGGCGCCAATCACTTCACTGTACCCGTCGCCTGCGTCTAAGGAGGCGTTCACATCTCCAGCCTCTGATGAACTGACCTCTCTCAACTACCCAAAAATTGGCGGAGAGGAAGCGGTTGAAGATCTAAACAGCCCCTCACAGCCGTCGTTATCGCCTGAGACAACGGCTAACGACCGATTCCCAGAGGAAACCCATCTGGTTTCGTATTTCGCCAATGAGCCCTTGCCAGAGAACAACACTGATCTGTTAAGCCATTCCCTCCCATCCTGGAGTTCGTTAGAGCAGGCGCCAAGTTCCCCATCCTCACCTTGGCCATTATCCCTGCCGACAATTGTTCGCTCTGTTCCTCGGAAACTTGCTTTGGGGGTAGGTGTGCTAGCTGTGGCGTCTATCGCCATCCTGCCCACTCTGATCAACACCATGGCTCCGCCAATAGACGTGAATTCACGCCTGGTGGCGTTACCTTGCCAAGAGCCCTCGCCACCTTCGCTATTGTCTAGAGACCCTGATTACAAACACCCTGATGGCAGCCTTTACTATGGATCTATAACCGAGGCAGGGAGTTTGGCGGATGGCCGAGTAATCATTATCTTTCCTGATGGCGCTCACCGTTACGATGGAGAATTATTAGACGGCAAACGCAATGGCTGTGGAACTCTCACATTTGGTCAGGGTAGGCGCTATCAAGGACAGTTCCGAAATGATCATTTCCATGGCCAAGGCGTTTGGACTTTAGCAAACGGGGACCGTTACATTGGGGCGTTCAGAAATGGCAAATGCCAGGGTAGAGGCGTCTTCATATTTGCAGATGGCGGATCCAGGCGGGGTATTTGGTGGAATGGTCGACTTATCGGCAGTAATTTGACCTGTGATTGATCTCAAGCGTCAGCTTACTTTAGCCGGGTGCGATCGCAATACAGATTCAACCCGCACAGGCACCTGTTGGATCTGTTCTCGGTTAACCATTAGGTTGGTGACTGCTCTGAGACTGTTGGGGCCAACCGCTAAAACAGCGACGCCCTGTTCTCCCAGTTGCTGCGCTAAAGTTTGGGCGGGCATCGTCTGAGTGTGAAAAACCACAATATTTGTCTGTACGTCGTCTGGATCGATGTCAATGCCTTCAATCTGAGCTATGCCTTCAGCTAGAAGTTTGGCGTTTATGTGGTCGTCTTGTAGGCGATTGCGGTGATGCCGCAGGGCGTATAGGGCTCCGGCAGCGATCATGCCTGCCTGTCGCATACCGCCGCCAAGCAGCTTGCGGAATCGTCTCGCCCGGTGTATGTGTTCCTTAGAGCCTACTAAGGCGGACCCAATCGGAGCGCCCAGCCCTTTAGAAAAACAAACACTGACGGTATCAAATGGCGCAGCGTAGGTCGATTCAGAAATGCTTGCCGCCAAGCAGGCATTCCAAAGACGCGCCCCATCCAGATGTAATCTGAGGTCGTGTTCTCGACAGACTTGGGCGATTTCCTCAATAGTTGACAGTGGAAAGATCCGCCCACCGCCTCGGTTATGGGTATTTTCGAGACATACCAGCTTGGTTTTGGGAAAGTGAAAATCTTCCGGCCATAGCGATCGGGTCAAATCTTCTGCAGTGAATATTCCCTTTCGCCCCTTGATCAACTTACACATGACGCCCGAGAGGGCGGCTGGACCCCCTCCTTCGTAGTAGTAGATATGCGCTTCAGACTCCAGGATAATTTCATCGCCTGGCTCAGTATGAACACGCAGCGCCACTTCATTGGTCATTGTGCCAGAAGGCATATAGACGGCGGCGGCTTTGCCTAGAAGCCGAGCAACATAAGCTTCCAACTCATTGACGGTGGGGTCATCCCCAAAAACGTCATCCCCCACTGGAGCATGGGCGATCGCTTCCCGCATCGCAGGTGTGGGCTGGGTAATCGTGTCACTCCTGAGATCAATCATTCAGTTTCTCCAGAGTTAATCGTATTCGTTGCCAGCATAGAGAGTTAACCTGCCTTGAAAGTCCCATTCGGGTAAGCTGTTAGGCATATTTTTGCATAAATTTTTTGCATAAATTTTTTGCATGATATAGTTTTGACTCAAAAATATTTCCCCAGGAAAAAATTCAGATATTCATGAAAGAATTTATGTATTCGTTAATAATGGCCATAAAGGCAAAGACAGGAATGTAAAATTTATCACATCAATGCCAAGTCTTCAAAACTTCATCGGAGTCATCTCTAGTACAATATCTCTAGTACAGGACTTTAGATATTCTTTTTGATTTATAAGAATCTCTTTCCTGTAGCAATTAACTATTCTTAAGATTTGATCAAGTCGCTTCTCATGACTCATATATTTTTTGTATAGTACATGTATGGTCGGGAGATTTACATTTGAAATAGTTTGTGATTGATTGATAGTTGTGATTGATTGATGGTTGTGATTGATTAATAGTTGTGATTGATTAATAGTTGTGATTGATTGATAGTGTTGCATGTGATTAATAACGTTATAGAAATCTCTGGACTTACCGTCATGGCTCAGATGCAGCCGAAACAATTGATCTCGATTGAGATTTGTTAGAAATTCAAGCATGATCTTTGGATATCTTTAAGATTGCACTGGGTATCTCCACTTCCTTTTAGAAGGATAGATATGGCGTATGGCCAATAGAACCGTATCATTTCGGCTGCCAGCCACATTAATTAAGAGAATTGAAGCTCAAGCCAAGTCAACTGGCAGAAGTAAAACCTCTTTAATCATTGAGGCGCTCAATCAAGCTATTGACCCCCAAGGCCCCTCGCTAGACGCCGCCGCAACCACAGCCCTTCAGCAGGAAATTCAGGCGCTCAAAGATCAGGTCAAGACGCTATCGGAACAGCTGGATACACTTCGCCAAACCTCCCATGCCAATGGCAAACTCTTAGACGACATCGCGTTCTTAAAACAAGCGGTCGCTTCATTTCAGGTTTTGAACCCCTCCGTTTCACTGGAATCGAGCAGTGAACTGTTAATTCTTGATGGGAATGAAAAATTAGCGGCGACGGTTACCGCAGATGGCCTGAAATTGTCGGAAAACTATATTGAGGATGAGCCGCCGGAAGAAATTCGGCAACTGATCGCTCGAATGATACAGCAAGCCCAAACGCTTGACCAAATCCTTTCGGCATCACCGGACCTAGTCATCGTATACGATCGGATAGGGCGATATACATACGCCAACTCGGTGGCAGCGAGAACATTGGGCTTCGAGCAGAGGTGTCTTCTGGGCAAAACCTGCCAAGAGGTAGGGTTTTCGTCCGCTATTACAGAGCGGCTGACGGTTCAGCGCGAGGCCGTTTTTACCACCGGGCAATCGATCAATGACGAAATCCGTTTCCCTACTGTCAATGGTATTAGGGACTATGAATATATCTTCAGTCCTATCCGGGGTGCTGATGACCGGATCGATCTAGTCGTTTTTACAGGTAGAGACATCACGGAGCGAAAGCAAGCGGAAGAAGCCTTGCGGGCCTCCGAAACAAAGTATCGAAACTTATTTGAATTTGCTAACGATTCCATCTTTATCCTTGACCCAGTAACTCATCGCTTCTTAAACGTCAACCAAAACGCCGCAAGGCGGTTAGGTTACACTCGTCAAGAACTGTGCCAATTATCAATCCACGATATCAAGTCTCCCTCATCTGCAATCTCCGTCGAAGCAATAGTTCAAGAACTACAGGCTAATGGCAACGTTGTCTTCGAAGATATTCATCGGCGTAAAGATGGTGCGGAAATGTTTGTGGAAATTAGCAGTCGTGTAATTGAGTATGGCGATCGCTTAGCCTTTCAATCTTTTGTTCGCGATATTACTGCGCGCAAACAAATTGAGGCTATATTGCAGCAGCAGTCAACCGCAATGGAAGCGTCGATGGATGGAATGGCGATCCTCAATGACAATGAACAGTATATCTATTTAAATAAAGCTCATGTCAAAATCTATGGCTACGATAGCGCCCAGGAGTTAATTGGGCGTTCCTGGCATGTGTTTTACGATGAGGCAGAACGACAACGATTTGAGCAATCCATTCTACCAGGATTTCGCCGAACCGGTCAGTGGCGGGGAGAAGCGGTCGGCAAAAAGCGGGATGGCGGCAAATTCCACCAAGAGGTTTCGTTGACGGCGATTCCAGGCGGTGGGCTTAGCTTTGTTGTGCGGGACATCACCGAGCGCAAGCGCAGCGAAGCTGTTCGCATGCAAGCCGAGAGCGCGCTGCAACAGGAGCGCGACCTTCTCAGTCAAATGATGGCGACCAGCCCTGCAGGCATTGTTTTTGTGAATTGCGAGGGGCGTATCACCTTTGCCAATGCCTGCGCCGAAGAGATTTTGGGATG
>JAKSDM010001706.1 GCA_022360135.1 Pseudanabaenales cyanobacterium
AGGGGCTACTCAACGGAGCGCAATCTATCATTTACATTTCAACAAACTGGTTCTCTGCTACCTATTTAGACAGCCGCAGCAGGCGTTGGCGAATGCTGAGATTGCCCGCAAGTATCTAGATAGCGTAACGGGGTTATTTGCAGTTCCTCTGTTATACTTCTATGATTCTCTGGCGCGGTTGGCGGTATTAGCAGAGATGCGGCATGATTCCTCACACCGCCAAACCCAAACAATCGAAAAATTGCTTGCCCGGGTTAACGCCAAGCGGATGTTTGATCAAGTCGGGGCCAATCAAAAAAAGCTTCAGAAATGGGCCCATCACGCTCCCATGAATCACTTGCATAAGTTTTATTTGGTCGAAGCGGAAAAGCATCGGGTTCTCGGTCAAATGTCAAAGGCGGTTGATTTATACGATCTCGCGATTGCTGGGGCCAAGCAAAACAAATTTATCCAAGAAGAGGCGCTGGCGAAAGAACTAACAGCCAGATTCTACCTGGAATGGGATAAAGCAAAAATAGCTCAAACCTATCTAACAGAAGCTTACTACGCCTATGCTCGCTGGCAAGCTAAAGCCAAGGTCGAAGATCTTGAGAGCCATTATCCCGAATTATTACTCCCTATTCTGCATCAAACTCTCGATCGCCAGACTCGGACAGCGCTGCAACAGCAATTTGCCCTGGGCGCCTTTACTGAGGATGACTTCGGCTCCGGCGTCAATATAGAACCTGGGTTGGATTTGAGCCCAGTTATAAAAATCTCTCAAGTTCTCTCGGATGAAATTTCTCTGGATGGTCTGTTGACCCAGTTGATGAAAATTTTTCTGGACAATGCAGGAGCTGAAAAGGGATCCCTGATTTTAAGCAGAGACGATCAACTGTTCCTAGAAGCGTCAGCCTCTGCTAGCTCGGACCAGGTCATTGTTGGCCAATCGATCTTACTGGATGTGCTGGCGACATCAAAAACCATGTCTTCGCTGTTGCCGACCTCCATCATTCATGCTGTTGTCAGAACGTTAGAGCCTATTGTTCTGGATCATGCCGCCGTTACCGATTTGTTTATGCATGACCCTTACATCGGCTTTTGGCAGCCTCAGTCGATTGTGTGTCAACCGATTTTAGGGCAAGGGAAGTTAATTGGCATCCTTTATCTGGAGAATAACTCAACCACCGGAGCCTTTACCCGCGATCGGATTGAATTGCTCAAACTCCTCTGTTCTCAAACTGCGATTGCCCTGGAGAACACCCGTCTCTATGACTGCCTTAAAGATTACTCGCAGACGCTAGAAGCCAAAGTTGAGCAGAGAACAGAAGAACTCCAACAGCAAACCCAAGCGTTGCAGCAACAAATGGACGATCGCCTTCAGGCGGAAGTCGCACTGAGTCAATCCGAAGCAAAATTCTTCACGGTCTTTTGCTCTAGCCCTGAGCCGATCACCATTATTGAGCTTGAGGAAGAGCGCTTGATTGAAGTCAATGACAGTTTCTGCCAAATTTCAGGCTATTCCCAAGCCGACTTGATTGGCCGCAGCGCTCTTGAATTAAACCTTTGGGAAAATCATCAGGCGCAATCTGGCTTCCTTGAGACTTTGAAGGATAAAGGCCGGATCCGTAACCAGAAACTCGATTTCCGCACCCAGTCGGGTGAGTTGAGAACCGTTCTGATATCGGCGGACGCGATCGAACTGGACAATCGTCTCTGTGGCCTGACTGTCGTAAACGATATTACTGAGCAAAAACAAGCTGAGAGAGCCCTAAAGCAAGCCAAGGAATCGGCCGAAGCAGCCAACCGGGCCAAGAGTGAATTTCTCTCCCAGATGAGCCACGAACTGCGCACCTCTCTCAACGCCATCTTGAGCTTCAGCCAGATGCTCAAACAAGACCCGACTCTCAATCCTGACCATCAAAAATATCTAGGCATTATTGACCGCAGCGGCGAACACCTGCTGGCCTTGATTGACGACGTTCTTACCATGTCGAAAATTGAGGCCGAGCGCATCCCCCTCAACCCCCAGCAATTTGACCTCCATCGCCTACTCAACAGCCTGCCAGAAATATTGCAGTTGCAAGCCCAGTCCAAGAACTTGCAACTCGTCTTTGACCGCACTCCTGATGTTCCTCAGTGGGTCACAACCGATGAAGTCAAACTCCGGCAAGTGTTGATCAATCTTCTAGGTAACGCCATTCAGTTTACCGCAGCGGGGAGTGTGACACTCCGCGTTAGGACGGGAAATAGGGAACAATCCCACGCCTCACCCCCTATCCCCCAAACCCTCCTCTTCGAAATTGAAGACACCGGTCCTGGCATTGCCCCAGAGGAGACAGCCACCCTCTTCGAACCATTTACTCAAGGTAAACAATCTCAAGCAGGGCCGGGGCTGGGATTAACCATTAGTCGACAGTTCGTCAACCTGATGGGCGGTGATATTACGGTCGAAAGCGTAGTTGGTCAGGGAACAACCGTTAAATTCAACCTGCAGGTGATGGTTGTTGAGGCAGTTAAGCGCCAGACTATACAGTCTGCCCGCAATGTCATTGGATTAGCCTCTGACCAACCGACCTATCGCATTCTGGTGGTGGAAGATAACCGGATAAATCGTCTGTTGCTGGTTCAAATACTGACTTCGGTGGGGTTTGAGGTGCGTGAGGCGCTCAATGGTCAAGAGGCGATTGAGGTTTGGCAAAACTGGTGTCCCCACCTGATTTGGATGGATATCCAAATGCCTGTGATGGATGGGTATGAGGCGACGAAGCGGATTAAGGTAATGGCGGCGAAGCAGAGCGGTGAAACAGTAGAAATGATTAGAAATGGCAGAGTCACTGGTCATTCGTCCCTTGGCGCCCAACCTACTAACCTACCGGTTGTGATTGCCTTGACTGCTACTGTTTTTGAGGAGGAGCAATTCTTAATTCTGGCGTCGGGCTGCGACGACTTTGTCAGTAAACCGCTGAAGCGGGAGAGCGTCTTTGCCAAAATGGCTGAATATTTGGGAGTGCGCTATATCTATCGGGAGTAGCTGGATCAGGGCGATCGCTCTCACCCATTGCATCGGTCTTCAAAGCGCAGCAGTGTCGGCTGGAAAAACGAGATCATTAGGAGTTGTGACCGGGAGGAACAACACTCTGTTTAAGTTCGACTTCATCGTGTCTCCCAAGGGTCGTGTAGAAAGCGATGATATTTGTAGGGCTCCTGAAATTTCGTTAATCTTACTCCCATTGACCTGTGCTAGCGATCTTGCATCTCTTGGCGCAAACCAATGCATTCCCCTCAACCTGTTTGATCAAATCGAGCCTGGCTCGAAATCTCCCCGTTCTGAGACCACCAAACTAATTGGCAATAGTCCCATTTACAGCCCATTATAGAGAAAGATCTGTTGATGGCTGGTAATAGCAATCTGAGTGATTACAGCGGTTTCAGCTAACAGCCGTTGAGTCAACTTATCGCCTAGAGCCAATCACCAAACCGCCTATAAGAATTGGGATATAGACCTCTTAAGCTTTTGTTTACAAATTAGCTTTAAGTTGAGAAACTAAAGTCGTCCGATCGACGAGATCAGGCCAGGAGATTCATTAGCTATGCAATAGATGCTAAAGACCTTGATTATTTAGCCAGAGGATTCAGCCATGCTTCAACTAAGGGTGTTCAATTACCAAACGGGTGAGTTTCAAGCCAGAACATTAGCCGCAGACACGATCCCTAAAAGAGAATGGATTATTGGGCGCAGCTCTAGTTGTGAGGTGGTTTTAGAGAGTCCTGAAGTGAGTCGTATGCATGGCGGTATTCGGTGTCAACAGGGAGCTTACTCCTTTACTGATTTCGGCAGCACCAATGGCTCCAGTATTAACAATAAGCAGGCTAAGGCCAACCAAAGCTATCTGCTTGCAGAAGGGGACATGATTCGGATTGAAGAATTTGCCTTGATTATCGAAACGATCCAGACCTTAACCTCATCTGCTGGAGACACGGTTGTCGGCAACCGACAGAATAGCTCTCAGCAATGGGGGAAGAGCGATCTAGCAGTCCGCTGTGTGCAAGTCATTCATGAAACAGACGATGTCAAAACGTTTCGATTGGCTGCCGACCCGCCTGTCTTGTTTACCCACAATCCCGGCCAGTTCATCACGCTGGAACTGGACATTCAGGGGGAGCGAGTACGGCGCCCTTACTCCATTACGTCTCCTCCATCACGGCCACACCTGTTAGAAATCACTGTCCAGCGAACGCCCCTGACAGATGCTCCGGAGTCGCCGTCTGGTCTAGTTTCCAATTGGCTGCATGACCACATGACTGTGGGCAAAGTGGCCAAACTGATTGGCGGACCCATGGGAAAATTTACCTGTTCGGACAAACCGGCTCAGAA